>CAYXPG010000073.1:0-7923 GCA_964467205.1 uncultured Pirellulales bacterium
TTTCCAGATTCGCTCCTGCTTGATTTCGCCGTATTCATGAATCAGGACATTACGCTGGCCGATAATCTGTCGCCATGGGATTTCAGGATGAGCGTTGCGGAACAGGTCCGATACCCTTCCTGCTGCTTCACCGATAATCCCCAAAGACCGTTCGACTGCAAGCTGTGTCCTTCGGTCATTTGAATATTGGGTAAAATCCAGCCCTGAAATCAGTTGTTGCACCATCCGGGCAGCATCGAGCATATCCCATAAATAAGCGGCATCTCTCTGGTCAGGCTGCATATATTACCTCATTGCCGGCGAGTATCGCCTCTCTGCGAAACGGATTTCTCAATGAATCCTTTTCGACTAAATCAACCTTTCGTCCAAAGATGGCCTTAAGTTCATCAATCATGTCCACAAAATCGAAAAGCCCCCATCCGGCATCGTCCTTGAAACTAACCAGAACATCGATATCGCTGTCGGGACGGAATTCGTCTGACAGAACAGACCCAAATAGCGCCATCTCTGAAATTTTCCATTTGTGGCAAAAATCTTCTATTTTTTTTTGCGGTAGTGTAATTCTAATTTGCCTCATATATTACCTCTGCGGGATATTCTAATCATAATAACGGGTAAAACCAAGTTTTTGGGGGTTCATCGTTCATAAATGACGACCCTTGTCCTGTCAATAACCTTTATTGTCATAAACTACATCCAATCAGCGGAAAAGTCAAGCTGCGACTTTCTGATATAATTAGCTCACCACGAAGGACTTGAAGCCCACGAAGTTTGGTTTAACTAATCAAATATCTTTTCGTGTCCTTCGCGCACTTCGGGGTTAGTAACCTATCTCTACAATACCACCATCACCGTATTACTCGGTTGCCCCTCGCCAGCTTTATTTACCTCTATAACGCGATATTCGAGTTCTGTTTTTTTCCTGCTGCTCAAGATACTTCTCCTCGTTCGCCTCAACACCTCATATCGAACCACTTGTACTGAGCGAGTAAGCCCTTTGTGAAAACGAAGGGCGAACGAGTCGAAGTACTGGGGAACCAGGATTCGGACCTGGACTAACTGATCCAGAGTCAGTCGTGCTACCGTTACACTATTCCCCAATCAAACAAACCAATTCTAAGTTTCGAACTGCCGCCTGTCAAATCCCATTTGACAGAGTTTTGCCGAACCGCTAATCTATCATTATGTTTCGGTCTTTTTATATTGTGGCCTTGAGTTGTATTCTCACCCTGTTTGCCGGCTGCTCTCCGCCCGCCGAGACCGTCCCCATCTGGGAGAAGGTCAAGCTAAGAGACCTCTCGCCCAAACGCCACGGCAAAACCGACATCAGGGAGCTTAAAACCGCAAATTTTGACATCTTTATTTTTGAGATACCGGCCGAAAACATCGACCTTCTGGACGATGCCTGGCAGACACTCTATACAAGGCCGTTGAGGTATAACGATTATAAAGCTTTCGCTGCCAATTCATTTTTGGCCGGCTTCGGCCAAAGCACAATGTGGGACAACATCGCACTACTGCTGCGAAACGCCGACGCCGGAGAAGTTGACTCAATCTCACTGTTATTAACCGACGGACAGACAGACGACCTTGCCATTACGTTTTTAGGCCGTGAACAAACCATTTTTTACGTCTCGAACAGCGGCCTGATGGAAGGAGCGACCATCGGGCCGGGCAGACTTGCCCTGCGCATAAAAGCCGAAAAAATCCCCGGCTCAAGGGGCGTATCAAATGTTAGTTTTATGCCCGTATTTCCGTTGCCTGCAAAAAGTTCAATCCCGAAGATAGCCGCTTATGAAAAATCCGGCGAGTTTCTTTTCAAACCTGTCGGCTTCAGATTAAAAATGAGCCCGGATGATTTTATCTTCTTAGGCCCGAAAAAATACAGCAGCGACCAGATGACGCTCGGCAGCTTATTCTTCAGCAGACCACAACCAAAACCGACTATAAGGACGCTGTTAATTATTTGCAGCAGAATAAACTATTGAGCCGCAGTTCCGCCCAGCCCTTTTGCAGAATGTAATTAAAGAACGATTATCAAACAATAACCAATGAGCCAGAGACATTTACGCAATACGCAATACCAAATGCAGGATACGACATATCCGACAGTGGCACTTACTCGTTGCAGCGATTACAGCCGGCCTCAAATCTCCGAAGCCATCGCAAGGCAGTTTGAGCTGCTCGGCGGACTCGAAAAATTTGTAACTCGCGGCGATACGGTTCTGCTAAAGCCCAATTTCATTGCCCCAAAGCCGCGCTCCTGCGCCACTGTTACCGACCCCGCCGTTATTATCGAAACCGCCGGACTGCTTAAAGACTTCGGCGCAAAACCTTTCGTCGCCGACTCGCCCGCCTGGAGCAATATATTTGCCTGTGCAAGGGTATTGGACCTGCAGGAGCCGCTGAAAAAATTGTCCGTTCCCATAAAGCAGCTCAATAAACCAAAAAAGTGTAGAATAGAAGCGCTGA
Source organism: uncultured Pirellulales bacterium (assembly GCA_964467205.1). Lineage (GTDB taxonomy): Bacteria > Planctomycetota > Phycisphaerae > Sedimentisphaerales > Anaerobacaceae > CAYXPG01. The sequence continues at coordinate 2,473 of CAYXPG010000073.1, forward strand.
ATACCAGCGTCAGCATAAGTTCAATCGCCCTCGACGCCGATGTCATTATAAACCTGCCCAAGTTCAAATCGCATCAGCAGATAGTAGCAACTTTCGCCGTCAAAAATATGTTCGGCTGTGTCAGCGGAAAGCGAAAGGCCTTCTGGCACTTTCGAAGGGGCAGAACCGCCTACGATTTTTGCGAATTTCTCATTGAGATATTCAAATTTCTAAATCCCGCCCTGACCATTATTGACGGCGTAGTCGCAATGGACAGCCAGGGCCCTATCAGCGGAAGGGCAAGGGACCTCGGCTGGCTCATCGGCTCAGCAGAGCCGATTGCCGCCGAAACCATCTGCTGCAAACTCGTAAACATCAAACCGCAGGACATCCCGATTATCACTACCGCCGAACAAATGGGTTTTGGCTGCTCAGACCTGGGAAAAATCAAAATCTCAGGCGATGATTATTCAGAAAGCATCTGCACCGATTTTATAACTGCAAACCCTACTCCGATAAGGTTCACATTGCTTCACGTCTGCAAAAGCATTTGCAAACAAATCTTTCTGCTGACCAAATCCGCAATAGAGAAGTTTTTTCCATCCTCAAAAAAACCGAAACGCTGAGTTTTACAATTGCGAGGCCTGAAAGACCAAAGCAATCCATCTTTCTTAATTCAAAATTCCTTATTCGATACCTGTGGCAGAGCTATTCGATATTCCCTCCGTGTCTTAGTTTCTTTGTGGCTGTAACAAAATCAGTGTCAATCCCGTGTTAATCTCTGTCTAACAAATTCGCGTTATTTGTGTCAATTCGTGGCAATGCTTTACTTTTCGTTTTTATTTCGTTAATATCTTTCTATGCAGACAGAAAAAAAACGAACCACGAGCCACGATTCACGAGAGACTATCAACATCTTAGGCATCGAAACCAGTTGCGACGAAACCGCGGCGGCCGTCGTCGCCGACAGCCGAGTTGTAAAATCCTCTGTAGTGGCCTCACAGAGCAAACTGCACGAAAAATACGGCGGCGTCGTACCGGAAATCGCCTCCCGCGCACATATCGAAAATATATATCCCGTTATAACCGAGGCATTCGAACAGGCCGCTCTCGATAAAGACGACATTGACGCAATTGCCGTTGCAAATCAGCCCGGCCTGACAGTCGCTCTTATCGTCGGAGTCACCGCCGCCAAGACACTCGCCTTCGCATGGGAAAAACCGCTCATCGCAATCGACCATCTCCACGCCCACATACAGTCGGCTTTTTTCACGGAAGACAAACTAAAACTGCCTGCCGTCGCACTGATTGTCTCCGGCGGCCATACCTCTCTTTACGATTATCGCTCACCACTCGAGCCGAAACTTCTCGGCTTCACAATAGACGATGCCGCCGGCGAGGCCTTTGACAAGGTCGCCACAATCCTCAAGCTGCCTTACCCCGGCGGCCCCGCCATTGAAAACGCAGCCAAAGGCGGCGACGCCGGCGCTATCAAATTCCCTCGCTCAATGTTAGGGCCGGACTCGCTGGACTTTTCTTTCAGCGGCATCAAAACCGCCGTCCTCTATCACTGTCGAGGCCAGGATATGAAAGGACAAAACAAGGTCGATTTGATGAGCGCCCGGCAAATCGCCGACATCGCAGCCTCTTTTCAGGCGGCGGTCGTCGATGTGCTCGTGGAAAAAACCGGCCGGGCAGTCGATAAAATCGGGGCCGAAACCGTATTGCTCGGCGGCGGGGTCGCAGCCAATAACCGCCTGCGGACCGCCCTGCAAAAAATGTGCGACTCGACGGCCCCTGCAAAAAAACTGCTCGTAGCTCCAAAACAATATTGCACAGATAATGCCGTTATGGTAGCCTCTTTGGCGTACCATAAATTCAAAGCAAAGCTCTTTGCCGATTTAACTCTTGAACCAAAAGCACACAGCCAATAGTTTTTTACAGAAGGAAACTGAAACATCCAATCTGAGCAATTAAAGAAAATTTTAGAGCAGGTCAAAGCCGGCGAAATCAACATCGACCAGGCAATGGAGAAACTGCGCCACCTGCCCTTTGAGGATTTGGGTTTTGCCTGCATCGACCATCACCGCCAAATCCGCCGCGGCTTTCCGGAAGTCATCTACTGCCCCGGCAAAACCGCCGAACAAATCATCAAAATCTTCGCCAGTCTCGCTGAAAAAGGCAATAACGTCCTTGCAACCAGAGCCCAGGAGCACGTTTTCGAGGCCCTTGCCGAAACAAAACAATTTCCACAGGCCCGATACGAAAAGCTGGCCAAAGCGATTGTCTTTGAGCAGAAAAAAATTGAGCTGTCCAAAGCCGCCGTCCCGATAGTTACCGCCGGAACGTCAGACCTGCCCGTTGCCGCCGAGGCGAAAGTTACCGCCGAGATTATGGGCCAGCGCACGGATTTAATTTGCGATGTCGGAGTGGCCGGACTGCACCGACTCCTCGGCCATCTGCCCAAACTCCAAAAAGCAAACGTCATCATAGTTATCGCGGGAATGGAAGGGGCATTAGCAAGTGTCGTCGGCGGTATGGTTAGTTGCCCCGTAATTGCCGTCCCTACCAGCGTCGGATACGGCGCCGGCTTCGGCGGAATCTCTGCACTGCTGACAATGCTCAATAGCTGTGCTGCCGGCGTCACCGTCGTCAATATCGACAACGGCTTTTCCGCAGGCGTAACGGCCGCACTTATAAACAGAAAAATAGAAGAAAATAATTAATTTTTGAAAACCGGATGCACTTTATGCCGGAGGTAAAAATGCAAACAGTAAACACTGTCCCAAAGCTTGCCCCAAGGGCCCCTGATGCGCACAAGGGCGATTTCGGAAAGGTCGCTATCATAGCCGGCAGTTTCGGAATGAGCGGTGCCGCCGCTCTTGCAGGCCGCTCCGCCCTGCGGGCCGGCGCAGGTCTCGTAAGGGTAGCCGTACCAAAAAGCGTCCTGCCGATAGTTGCTGCAATTGAGCCGTCTTTTACTACTATAGCGCTGGCCGAAGACAATTCAGGCAGAATATCCGCAAAAGCTGCAAATGCCATCTTAAACATTGTCACTGAAAACGACTGTTTAGCTTTCGGCCCGGGCATCGGCACAAGCAGCGCACTTCGCTCAATACTTGAGACGCTCATCAAACAACAGAACCTCCGACTTATCATAGATGCCGACGGCCTGAACAACCTAAGTGCAATAAAGAATTGGCCCGCACACGTAAAAGCAAAACTCATCTTAACCCCTCATCCCGGCGAAATGAAAAGACTCTGGCCCGTCCTCTTTAGAGAGCCACTGCCGCCGCAGCGCAGCAGCCAGGCGGAACAATTGGCGCAGCGAACAAAAACCACCGTCGTATTAAAAGGGGCAGGAACCATCGTTACCGACGGTGAAAAAATCTATATCAACAAAACCGGCAATCCAGGAATGGCCACTGCCGGCTCCGGAGATGTCCTCACTGGAGTCATAACGGCACTTGCAGCCCAGGGACTGAGCGATTTTGACGCCGCAGTACTCGGCACCTATATCCACGGCCTGGCCGGCGATATCGCCGCACAAAAAAAAGGACAACTCAGCCTCATAGCCACCGATATAATCGAATCGCTGCCGAACGCCTTTTTGCAAAACACCTAACCGCAGCTAAATCCTCCCCAAAAACCCCGCTCTTCGCGGGTTTCATTACCATCAGGCGTTTATTATCGCCCTTTTACGTTATATTATTCAAGAAAATCACTCTAATAGGCCGAAAAATATCATATATCGTCCAAAATGTCTTAACAAGGGTAAAAAATGGAAACGGCCACAAACGAAACAACCACACTCCAGGCCGAACAAACATTACAGCTTAAAAGAACGCTTGTGCCAATCGACGAATATGCAGAACGAGAAGGTGTCTCCATCGGCATCGTTGAGCAATGCGCTCACCTGGGCATCATACAGATAAGAAAATTCAAAGGCGAAACTTTTGTCGTTGACCTGCCGCTTAACTTATCTGTTTATCCTCTTGATGCCGATGCAGAACCGACACAACCCGCTGATAAATCCGCTCACGCCCAAAAGCTTTCGGAACTGGTCAAAAGGATAACGCCTGAAGAATTCGAAGATTTCCCCAAAACCACAAAACCAAAACTCAACTCCGTCAGCAAAAAGGCCGCAGAAATAACCAATTTAGCTAAAAATATCTTTCGTAAATCACCCCAAACTGAATTTCCGCCCATAGAAATAATTGACGAGCAAACCGGACCTGATGAACCGATTGAATTTACCGTTCAATCCGAAAATCCGGCCGGCCAAAACAGCCTGACCGAAAAAAACCGCCAATCAACTCAAGTTGAGCTGGCCGAACCGCCCGAATCCATCGACCGGCCGACGACCAAAACCACTCAAACAGACAATATCGAAAACGCCTTTGACTCTATCCTCGACGAGCTCAAATCTCAACCCACAGATGTTCCCGTGGATTTCAGCGATGAAATCCTGGAAACAGAAGAGATGACCGAGCAGCAGCAGGCCCCCGAAAATAGTAAACTCCTGCTCAGCTTTATGGACTCCCATGCAAAATCAAAACGAACCTGGCAGACAGTCGCCCTTTCTGTAATAACCGCTTTTCTAATACTACTGCTGCTCACTCTCTGGTTACACGCCGACAGAAAAACACAGTTAAATATGCTTGACCAGGCAAACGCAAACATTCAAACGGTCCTTGCCGGCTCTTCTAAAGTCACTAATAAAATCAAAACTCTACAGAACGAGCTTGATATGTATAAAGCAGAACTAAAACGCCTCCGAAATGAACTGAGCACATCAAGAGCACAATTAAAAACCGCCCGCAGCGAGCTTGCCGATACCGGAAAAAGTCTGAAAATCATCAGGCAGCGTGACGCCGCTGTCATAGAGAGCCTTGACGCTCAAATCAAAAGCCTCTCAACCCGACTAAACCTGCTAACACAAAACCCCTGACCGCCCCCGAGCTCATGCAACAAATAACCCAAATCCACCGGCCCGCAATCTCATCATATTTGACTACCTTTATTCTCCTTTGCAGGCGAATCTGTCACCTTCAGCAGTTTCCAGCCTGTCGGCAGAATTACCGCCGCCAAAACTATCTTCAAAAAATCGCCCGCAATAAAAGGGTACAAACCCACAGCCAAAGCCTTACCTGTGCCCACCAGCACAGACAGCCAAAACAGTCCAAAGGCGTAAATGACAACATTGCCCAAAACCATTGCTAAAACGGTCGTTCGGAATCGACGGTCCCATCCTTTCTCAGAAAACAGTCCTACAATGTAGGCGGCAAACACAAAACCGATGATATATCCGCCGGTCGGCCCTGCCAGTGCTGTGAAAGAGCTTTTACCCTGCGCAAATACTGGCAGGCCGCCTGTTCCCTCCGCTATATATACAAGCAGACACAAGCCGCCCCGCCGGGCGCCAAATAACGCCCCTATCATCAATACTGCAAAGGTCTGGCCGGTAAAAGG
>CAYXPG010000073.1:8023-9262 GCA_964467205.1 uncultured Pirellulales bacterium
CATCCAACTCCAAATTTCAGCTGCAAACCACAAAGAGGTTTTTCTAATGAGTCCTATATTATCGCAGGTATCAAATATCAAATCCGGCGGTGGAAAAAATCTTTCATAACGGCTGAATTTTGTTCGGTTTTTGTTAGGGTTTTCGAGGCGGTATTGTCGATACCAATATTTGCTGATGTGAACAATCAGCACAATTGCCAGGAGAAAAATCTTAAAATGGACATTAACAGAGAGAAAGAATTCGAGCCGTTATGCAGGTTCGGGCCCGGCGGGGACTTCATAAACGACTGGCCGGGCGACTATGCCGACCTATCAAAGCTGTCATCGAACCGGCTGGGCAGGATATTAAACTCGCTGAGTGAAATAATAGCCGCCCTGCTTAGCTCAGAGCACATCCGCCCGGCAACCGCCCAGATAGAAGAACGCAGCCTGAGAGAAGCTGCCGCCGCCCAAAAGGAGAAAACAGATTATGGCAGTGAGAGTGAATCCAGCACCTCAGACCACACCCCGCCAATTAGAGTTATTAAAAGCAATAGTCAGCTTCCAGGCGAGCCGCTCCTATTCGCCGACGATTGGCGAATTAGCGGCACAACTGCGAATAAGCCGAAGCACCGTATTCGAACACATCACCGCACTTCGCGAAAAAGGGCTTCTATCCGGCTCACCAGGCAGGGCACGTTCTTTGAATCCGACTTTAAGGGCGCAAGAACTGCTTGAGGAGCTGGCCGGTTGCAATTTAAACCCCCTCTCTCAGCAGTCCAAAGGCATTCCCCTTGCCGGCCGGGTTGCAGCGGGCACGCCAATAGAGGCCATAGAGAATAAAGAAGACTTTTCACTAAGCTCACATTTTGGAGATAGGGACGATATTTTTGCGCTTGAGGTGACAGGCGACAGTATGCTCCAGGCCGGTATCCGCAACGGCGATTATGTTATATGCCGCCGAAGCCGGACGGCTGATAATGGCCAATTGGTTGTCGCAATCGTCGATGACGAAAACGCAACGCTGAAAAGGTTCTATAAAGAAAAAACAAGCGTTCGACTACAGCCGGCCAATGATGACTATGAGCCGATATGGTCGGAGAACTGCCGAATAGAAGCAGTGGTGATTGGACTGGTAAGAAAACTCTAATAGAGTTTTACAGTGGGCCGGTAACTGCCGAAGGTGGGATTCGAACCCACACTCTGTTGCCAGAACGGGATTTTGAATCCCGCGCGTCTGCCAATTCCGCCACTCCGGCC
>CAYXPG010000074.1:0-1418 GCA_964467205.1 uncultured Pirellulales bacterium
CCCTTCGACATTGCTCCCTTCGACTGCGCTGCGCTTCGCTCATGACAGGCAGGACGGGTATTGATTATTGGGGTTGAGATTGCCACGGCCTGCGTTGCAGGCCTCGCAATGACCGTTTTTTAATAGCCCATTCGATAAACTCCCTCCTTCGCACGAGGCTATGGAGGACAGGCAGGGCAGGACAGGCAGGGCTTCGGCAGGGCTTCGGGGGATGAAGATTCATAATGAAAGTATTATTTTTTTTTGGCCTTTGGCCCATCTTTCATAATAGGAACCAGCTTATAATCTTCACTGTTTAGCTGCGGCCATTCAGGTGTTAAATTATCACCCGAAAGCACTTGCGGCGTGACAAAGATTGTTAAAACACTGTTTTTGACTTCTTTTTCTTCCTGTTTGAAGAGTCCTCCAATAAGCGGAATGTCACTTAGAATGGGTATTTTTGTTATGGTGCTGCTCATCTCCTGTTGGCGCAATCCTCCGAGAACGAGTGTTTGGCCTTGCTGAACGGTAATTTCCGTAACGGATTCACGGGTCGTCAGTTCCGGCAGCCCGGCATCAGGCGTGAAAGTAAAGTTACCGACCTTGACATCAACTTTAAGGTGGATTTTTCCATTTGCCAGAAGCGTAGGGGTAATCAGTCCTTCTGTGTCAGCGGAAATATCGCTCTTTTTGACAATCGGCCTGCCTGATACATCAAAGCCCTCGTTGAAGAAGTAATTGAGTGTTTTACGAATATTAATCTTGGATTCCTTTCCGCTCATTGCAACGGTCCTTGGGTTCGCCAGAATTGTTCCTTCTCCTTCTTTTACCAATGTATTAAGACGAATGAAGAACTCGCGGGGCAGCGTGCCAACCCCCTGATAAAACATCTGCCCCACACCGCTCAAGGTACTGAGTGTATCGAGTGCGCCGCTTGGGAATCCCGCACGGTAGTCTTCGGCTGTGCCGACGTGGCCGAATTGCTGGATAGTTCTTCCTGCCGGCTGAAAAATGCCGAAATGGCCCTGTGCGTAGGTCCAGTCGAGGCCGAGTTTCTGGTTTGCCTCGTCGGTAAGTTCGACCGCCAACATGTCCACCATAATATGAGGGGCAGGTGTATCAATCAGCTGTAAATCACTGCGCAGTGCAGCTAACATCTCAGGCGGCCCTTTAAATAGCAGAATATTACGTGCGGCATTTGCCGTAAGATATTGGGCATAGTCAGCCTGCAGAGAAGCAACAGCCTCTTCGACGGTCATATGCAGCGGCTTTACCACCTCTGTAACATACTCTTTTTGACCGGCTGATATTTGCGCAGGAGTCTGTGGCGGCGCTTCTGCCGTGGTCTGAATCGACGCTACAAGTTCCGTCAGTTGCTCGGCCACTGCGTTGCCTCGTCCCATTGGCGGGCCGATATGCTGCGCCGCAGAAACATCGAT
>CAYXPG010000074.1:1518-3104 GCA_964467205.1 uncultured Pirellulales bacterium
GTAGGACTCCATCGTGGTTCGTCGGTATCTATAGACTGTGCGCCGATATCGGTCAGAAGAGCAAAATCCTTACCGTCAGGATTGACCGTAGCGACGTCGAACTGGCCACCGCTTGCCTCTATCAGAAGACAAATCCTGGCAGGTTCCAAAGGGCTCCAACGCTGTTCTTTGCCCTGCCCGCGCTCGGCCAGAAGTCTCCATGTTTTACCCGACCGGGTATCTGCTACCCAGAGTTGACGTTTTCGCGATGCACCGGGCCGAACCTTGTACACTACATACTTGTCATCTGCAGAGAAGAATGGTCCGTCATCTTCATCAATGGCACCGCGGGCATACGGTGCCGAAATAGAAAGCGATTTTTTAGCAGCAACATCATAAATGAATACCCCGCCCTGGCTTTGTTCGTCGACCGCATTGGAAAACTCATACGAAAGCTTTTTCCCCGTCCACGACCACTCTGCAAAGAACGGATTTCCAATTTCGGTTATTGCTTCTTCAGCGGTGCCGTCAGCTTTCATTATCATCAACTGCTTCTGCGTGCCTGTCTCTTCCCGCACAAAAGCTATAAGGTCACCGTGATATGCCCAGGCGATAGCTCTTGATTTGCCGTCATCAGTAAGGCGCGTAAGTTTAACGCCATCTGCTATAAACTCTGCCCGCACACCGGCCCCTGCAGCCAGCAGAATTAAAGTCAGTAACAATAGCTGGTAATAGCTGTTTCGCCCTGATAAATGTTTCAAAACCATTCTTTCTCTATTTTCACGTAATCAGCGGTATTTTTGTTTTTTTGTGAAATCGGCTTCCTTCCCGTTTTTCAGGTCAATGGCGGGATTATTCGGCTGTGCAAAAGGATTCTTATACCATCGCAGGTTTACAAACCCCATTTTTTCGTTGTTTTTCAGCCCTATCCATCACCGCAACCTTCTCAAACACCCCCAATTTAACAATATTAATACGGTTAGTCAAGGATAAACTGCTGCAGGCCCTTCGGAAAACAGCAGCCGTATCGTGAATATGCTGCCGGAGGCCACAAAAGAAAATCAAAAGTTAAAAGTCAAAGTGCAAAATTGTGGAGTCGCTGCGCGAGACTTGTTTTCCCGAACCGGAGGCAGCAGGAATCGTGGCTCGTGGTTCGTGCCCTTCGATTACACTCAGGATTGCGCTTTGGATGCTCGTTTTTATCCGATGATGAGCAGAGCTATGTAGGGAATAAGATTGAAGACAAAGATGAATATCTTGTATAGTCCGAGGAACGAGTAAATGGCCACGTTGAAGGTTTCCCGGGAAATGGAGAACCATTTGCTGTGTATTCGGTAGACCCAGTCTGAGGCACAGAGACAGAACAACGACGAGAGAACCAGCAATGCATAGTTTAGAATCGTACACCACATAAAAAATGTTGTCAGGGTCTGAATATCCATGATATTTCTCCTTTCTCTTTCTGCATAAAATAATGATTATACAGTCTGTATAAAATTCCGAAAGACAGACTTGCTTTTGTTGTATAAGAAGCTGCCGCTGCTTTGTCAATACTATGTAAAGCTATCAATCTTCGCTACATATTCGGCCTTAATTTGTCGTTATCA
>CAYXPG010000074.1:3204-9254 GCA_964467205.1 uncultured Pirellulales bacterium
GTTAATCCGAATAAACTCTAAAAGTTCTCCATCCAAAGCGTGCAATTACAATAAAGCAAATCAAAGTCAGGACAAAAGAGAGCCGAATCGCAGAAAACGAAAACACTGTACCGAGGTCGGTGATAGCTCCCTGTAAAGGCGGCATCAGTGAACCACCGAGAATGGCCATAATGAGTCCGGCGGCGCCGAGCTTGGCGTCATCTCCGAGTCCTCTAAGGGCGATTCCGTAAATGGTCGGGAACATCAGTGACATACAGGCTGAGATGGCCACGAGGCAGTACAATCCGACTATACCCGGAATAAGGATGGTGCCGAGTGTCAGTACGATACCGCCAATAGCAAGCCTCATCAGTAATCCACCCGGGCTGATGTATTTCAACAAGAAGGTACAAATAAAGCGGCTGGAGCAAAATATGACCATAGCGACAATGTTGTATTTTTGAGACAACACCTCAGCTTCCTGCTCAGCCATACCCCGTGCTGTGAATAACTCTGTTCCGTAATGAATAATAAAGGTCCAGCACATTATCTGTGCCCCGACATAGAAAAGTTGTGCGATAACCCCGCCGACATATCTTTTATTCGATAATAAGCGTTTTAATGTGGGTTTGAGGTTTAGCGTTCTATCCCGATCCTCCTTGGCGGGCATCCTGGTCTTTGCGATGAGAATGAAAACAACAACAATGACAACAGCAATGGCAACGTAGGGCACGCGGATAATTCCCAAATCCTGCTGGGTGACTGTACGCAATGATTCTGAGTCCATTGCCTCGCGCATTTGCCTCGAGGCCGGATTTATCCTGGCAAGAATTATTTGCTGAGCTGTGAACATACCAAACAGGGAACCAATCGGATTGAATGCCTGGGCGAAATTAAGGCGCCTGGTGGCGGTTTCCTCAGAGCCCATCGAAAGTATGTACGGATTGGCGGTTGTTTCCATGAATGAAAGACCACAGGTAATAATGAAATAGGCGATCAAAAACGGCCAAAAAACCATCATCATACTTGCGGGAATGAATAACAAAGAGCCTGTCGCATATAATCCGAGGCCAACCAGCATTCCCGCTTTATATGAGAATTTTTTGATGAACATAGCGGCTGGGAATGCCATTACAAAGTAACCACCATAGAAGGCAAACTGAATAAGAGAGCCTTCGAAATTGCTCATGAGCAAAATCTTGGAGAAGGCTTTTACCATTGGATTGGTAACATCGTTGGCAAAACCCCATAAGCTAAAGCAACTGGTCAGGAGAATAAAAGGCCACAGGATGCCAAGCGGAATCAACCTCGCCTTTTGCTTCGAGTCTTGAACGTTAGAAGAAGGAATCTCTGCCATTGGTAATCACCTCTGTTAAATAGACATTTTTTGTTTTGCTCCGAGCATGGTAACACTCTCTGCTCGCAAAAGTTATGAAAGCATAACTCCTCCCTTGACTTTCGTCAAGCAGTATTTCCCGTCAACGGACAATTATTTCCGCCGATTAAATGTGACACAATATCCGTGTCGTATCATAGGATGTCCCTCCGGGAGTTGTTTTTGTGGACATCAAAAGGGCTACGCATAAATTTATTGGGCAGGCCCTATTGAAAGCTGTGTGAAATCGCCGGGATTAAACTCCTTTAAGAGCGAATGAATATCGTCGATTGTAACCGCCTTAATTGCGTTGACGTCCTCATCAATGGTGCGATACTGCTTTAGATACTGCCAGTTAAAGCCTATCTCGACCAGCCGGCCCATCGGCAATTCGTTTTTTATCACCAGGGCACTTAATAACTTGTTTTTTACCTTTATCAATTCGTCTTCTGTTACGCCGTTCTCAGAGAGAGTCTGGAAAATACGCCTGACTATATCGAGCACTTTAGAGACGTTCTCGCTGCTGCAGCGGATATAGCTGCAAAAGAGCCCTGTACCATCCATCGCTCCGAACATCATTGCTGCTATTTCCGCCAAAGCCTTATCGACCAGCTCCCAGAAAAATCTCGACCCAACATCGTCGCCGATGATAGCGCCTAAAAGGGACGCTGCAAACCTGCGATTATCCTGAGCAGACACTGCCGGACTCATCAGACATATATGCTCGCGGACCAGATTTGCTTTCTCGATGCGTTTTTGTTTTTTGCTGCCCGTGTAATGTTTAAGTTCTCTTTCAGTGGGCTGCTTTTGCCATTGACCACAGGCATCCGCCACAATCGAGCGGATTCGGTCCCAGTCAAAATCGCCCGCACACGCCACCACCATATTATTCGGTACATACCGACCAAAAAAATAATTTCTCATTTGCTCGGCCATCAGACTGTCTATGCTTTCGGCACTACCGAGAACGCTGTTGCCGCACGGATGCCCATCGAAGTAAAGATTTCTGCATTTGTCCATAACATCGAAGCTCGGCATATCTTTATACATTGCGATTTCTTCTTTGATGACGTTTTTTTCGATGTTGAAATCCTGGTCTCTAAGTGCCGGCCTCATCAGTTCAATCCAAAGGCCTGTAACCTCAGCCAGATATTCGGGTAAAACAGCGGCATAGAAAATAGTATTTTCCTCACTGGTGGAAGCGTTGAAGTGTGCCCCTGTTTTATCGAATGCCTCATTGACTTCAAATGCACTTAATTTATCGGTGCCTTTGAATACCATATGTTCGAGGAAATGCGACACCCCGTTTATCTGTAAGGTTTCATCACGTGCGCCCGTTCTGACGAAAAATCCTACTGCCGACGATTTGGCGGATTTGCCGACCTCACCTATGATAGTTAAGCCGTTCGACAGTATTTCTTTCTTAAATTCCATACTCTGCTCTACCTGTTAACGCTTACTTCTTTCGGGCCGATTGTTACTACCGTAAAATCCTCGAACCTATTGTTCCGCAGAAACTGTAAAACCGAATCGGCGGTGGTTTCTTCGATTTTACTCTTAATCTCATCGAGGCCTCTAACTCTGCCTAACATATAGTAGTCGGTCCCAATACAACCTGCTCTGCTGGAGGATGATTCGCTTTGCAGTATCAGCGAGCTTTTCAATCCGACTTTGGCCCTTTGGACTTCTTCATCACTGAGGCCTTCTGCGAGCCGGATGAATTCTGCTGTTATTACATCGAGCGTTTCCTGTGCCTTTTGGGGTGTTGTTCCCGCATAGCACATTATCCCCGCTGCATCTCTGAGGCCGTGATATTTGGCCCCGATTGCATAGCACAGAGCGCGCTTTTCTCGTACCTCCGTAAATAATCTGGCGCTCATTCCACCGGAAAGCACCGATACCGCAACTCTGGCGTTGTAGTAGTCCTCGTCAGGCGGTCTGACCGTCTCAGTGCCCAGGCCGATATGCACCTGCGCACTGTCGTTATGTATATGAGTATATAAACCGGCCTTACCGGCCAGTGACAACGGCCCTGCATGTTCCCGTGCATCGGTTTCGAACAAACTTTCCATTTGTCGGCAGATTGCATCAAAGTCATATTTACCGGCCACCGAAAATATCGTTTCCGACAGATTGAATTTGTTTTTTATAATCTGCTTTGTCTTTTCAGCACTAAGGGCCTGTAGTTCCTCGATTTCTCCTGCCGTGCTTCGTCCAAGCGGCTCCGGATAAAACTTCTCCCTGAGTTTGAGCATAACTTTGCCTCGCGGGTTATCATCTAAAGCGTGCACCGCATCGACTGCCAGTTGTCTGGCCAACTCAAACTGCTCTTCCACCAGAGACGGCTGCAGTATGATATCGGCATATAAATCCAACGCCTGTGCCATGTTGCCTGCTTCCAGAGCTGCTGCGATGATTATATGAGAGTTGGCAACTGAGCCGGCACGGTGCAGCCCCAACCCGTCAAGTGCATCACAAAGAGCCCTGCTGTCTCTGTCGCCGGCACCTCGGAAAATCCAGTCCGTGATAACATTGCCGGCTCCACAGCAGCCGTCCGGCAGTTGCGCCGCCCCTGCAGGCAGCATAAATCCAAATGCCACAGACCCAACCGACTCCATCGGCTCGCCGAGAAGAACCATCCCATTCTTTAAGATGTGTTTATCAAATCTTTCTGACATAAAAGACCCAGGACTATAACCACAAAACAAAAGGCAAATAGTAAATAGTAAATAGCAAATAGTCAATGATAAAACCGCCAAGTAAAAAAGTATACTGATATTTGCCTTGAAGCCAAACTTAAACGAATGTATAAGATAACAACAACCCGCAACTTTTGAGGTTTCAGAGTTACACAGAGAATTTATCTTCTTTAGACAAAGATTAAAAGACAAATAGTAAATAGCCAATGATAATGGGATGACCGATGAAAATAATTGACTTGCGCAGTGACACTGTTACTTTGCCCACGCCAAAGATGAGAGAGGCTATGAGTAACGCCAAACTTGGTGATGATGTTTTTGGTGAAGACCCGACTATAAACCGCCTTGAAGAAATTTCCGCAGAGAAAACGGGCAAACAGGCAGCTATGCTCGTTCCCAGCGGAACTATGGGTAATCTGATATGCTCACTTACTCATTGTGGCCGGGGCGACGAGGTAATTCTGGGCAACCAGTCACATATGTTTTATTATGAAGCCGGCGGAATGGCCGCTTTAGGCGGGATACACCCGCATATAATCACCAATCAGCCGGACGGTAAAATGCTCCTGTCCGACATCGACTCTGCTGTCCGCGGCGACGATGTACACTTCCCACGGACGCGGCTAATCTGTCTGGAGAACACCCAGAACCGTTGCGGCGGCTCTGTCCTGGAGCCGGAGTATTGCGATTCAGCAGCAGCCCTTGCCAAAAGGCACGGCTTGTTACTACACCTTGACGGCGCTCGCATCTTTAATGCCGCCGTTGCTTTGAGAATAGACGTTAAAAAACTGACCCGAAGCGCCGATTCACTGATGTTTTGCCTCTCCAAGGGACTTTCGGCTCCGGTCGGTTCTATTGTTTGCGGTTCCAGCGAGTTTGTCGCCGAGGCCCGCAGAACGCGCAAAATACTCGGCGGCGGTATGCGACAGGCCGGCGTAATCGCAGCAGCAGGTATTGTTGCTCTGGAAGAAATGATTGACCGATTGGCCGAAGACCATATAAATGCAAAAAATCTGGCAGTCGGTATCAGCCGGATTGACGGCTTATCAATCGACACCTCGAAAGTGCAGACCAATATAATTTATTTCGACCTCCTTCAAGACAACAGACATATGACTGATGAACAACTTCTAACAGGACTCAACGAAAGAGGAATAAAATTATTAAATCTGGGCCCGGCTCATTTTCGAATGGTAACTCATTACGACATCAGCTCAGTAAATATCGACACGACACTGACAGCACTGACCGAGGTTATGAAAGGGGCATAGTTAACGGTTTTGCACTTGCACGTCCCTTGCCTCTCGAAAGCAGCAACTCCCACCCGATGCGCAATAATAAGAGCCTATAACAAAATGACTCTGTATTCAAGCGGCTTATTTTGTTAGAGGCTTCTAAGTTAATGAATTCCCAACTCCTCTATTTGTTCCATGAACTGATTGTATATATGAGCTGTAAGACAGCAAAGCACAATAGTGAGCGCAGCGAAGCAGTCTCTTTATTTCTAGAAACTTTGTACCAGCCGCTTGATAAGCTATTTACTTTAGTT
Organism: uncultured Pirellulales bacterium; assembly: GCA_964467205.1. Taxonomy (GTDB): domain Bacteria; phylum Planctomycetota; class Phycisphaerae; order Sedimentisphaerales; family Anaerobacaceae; genus CAYXPG01. Next base: position 8,807 of record CAYXPG010000074.1, read on the forward strand.
GCTCCATCACGTCCCACAATTGAGAGTAATATTCCAATATTTTTGGAACCAGCTTTATCAGCAGACAAATAACCAGAGCTGTAATCGCACCAACAATAACCGTAACTACGATTTTGCTGGTTTTTTTGTAACGTGGGTGAAACCATACAAGTGGCAGAGCAAACGGGCCTACAAATAGGAAAGCAATTACAATATTGGACGTGGAAAAATACCATTTTGTTTTTGGCTTGTCGGCCTTATCAAGAAACTCGCCGCAGAACCGACACTTTACGGCCTCGTCCTGAATTTCCTCTGCGCAAAAGGGACATTTCTTCATAACTCTATACGCTAATACTCAACGCAATACGCAATACGCACCATGCAATACGCTTACGCTACGGCAGCCGACTCGGTCTGCTCTTCGTACTGGTCGAATCGGACACTTATTTTCCTGCTTACCCCTCTCGTC
>CAYXPG010000075.1:0-9169 GCA_964467205.1 uncultured Pirellulales bacterium
GCCAGCATCAAAACAAAGGCGGCTATACCAAGTTTACGTTTGGATTTTGACTTATTTGTCTCTGGCGCAACAGGTTCAATATCAACCTGCGTGCCTTTCTGCAGTGCCTCACGCAGCTGGTCATATTCATCTTCGCTTATTTTGCCTTCGTTGCGGAGCTGCAACAGTTCCTCTTCTGATGTGATATTTGTTACGTTTTCCATTTCTTAATCTCCTTAGAGTTTTTCAAGCTTCTCTTTAGCTTCGGTGACGCTGATTTTGTCTGTTCGCAGTTGCTCCAAAATAGCTTTCTTCTGAGCGTCCATTTTTGTTAGTGCCTTGTAGTTTGCAATCAACCTGTCCAGTCTGGACCGTATTGCGGCATATCCGAGCGAGCTTCTCTGCTCTAACGTTTTGATACTGAATCCCGCCAAAAGATATTGCTCTAAGAATTTTTGGTCCTCAGGGAGGAGTCTATCGAGATAAGTCTGGCTGAAATTGCCTTCAATCCTGACCTCGCAGGTTGCGCACGCCATCGCTGCCGTCTGCATTGGCAGCCCACAATAAGGACACGACGTTGAAAGCAGTTTTCTTGCCATATCTACAAATATTAGCATATCCAGCAGCTAAGTCGATAAAAAATCGGGAAAATCGAAAAAAATCCTAATTTTTTAAGGTACCGTAAATATTGCGGGAATGCCCTTTTTCGGTAATTTTCGCCATGCGGTGAGGCAATAAGCCACGGGAAGGCCAATCTCTCCAGCGTCTGATTTCTGAATTGACAATTAATAATCAATAATCGATAATCAATCGAGAAGCCCGGGTGGCGGAATAGGCAGACGCGCCAGCTTGAGGGGCTGGTGAGCTTCGGCTCGTGCTGGTTCGACTCCAGTCCCGGGCAGTTTCTTTAATGGGGGATTAATAATCTATTAACAAGCTTCACATAAGCTTCTGCAACATTTAAAAACCTTTATGTTCCTGCTTAATTTCAGTTTTCCAAGCAAATCCATGCAAAATGAAATTTGTTAATAGACTCGAACTATTCTATTTTCAAGTCACCTGCAACTTCCAAAACAATAACCGTATCGATTTTATCAGGAGCGGTGTCAGGAATCTTTATCTCTACGCCCTCATCACTGCTGCTGGTGACTAACGTTTTTTTGTTTTCGAGAAGATAGGATTTTTTAACTTCATTTTTAATACCCGGAACGATTAACTCACCATCGGTTGGCCACTCAAAAACATGCAGGTACAGAACCGCACCATCATCATGCAGCTTTTTAGTACACCTACCCCAAGCAAGTTCCTTAAAAGGACTAGCTGTGGTTCCGTAAATCGACTCGCCGTTAACATTCATCCATTTTCCAATTTCTTTCAGCCTTACAATACTTGGCTCAGGAATTACGCCTTGGGCTGTTGGGCCTACATTCAGCAGGTAGTTTCCGCCTTTGCTTGCTATATCAGCCAGGTTCCGGATCAGTGTTTCGGTGCTTTTCCATTCGTGGTCATCTTTGTTATATCCCCAACCTTTGTTCATGGTCATGCATGTTTCCCAATCATAACTCAAACTTGTTGAAGGAATTTTTTGTTCTGGAGTTTTAAAGTCGCCTGGGTGCTTGCCTCCCAAACGGCTGTTAGTGATAATATTCGGCTGAAGTTTCATAAGCTCTTGCAGATCATCGGTACATTTTTGTGGAATACTTCCTGGCGTATCCCACCACATTACAGCCACATCGCCGTAGTTTGTCAAAAGTTCTCTAACCTGCGGCACAGCGACATCGCGAACATAATCTTTCATATCACCCTTTTGGGCATAATCCCAAGCCCCGCCCGGTTTTCTGCCCCCGGGATTAATCCAGTCTGATGATTGCGAATAATAGAAACCAAGCTTCATACCATGTTTTCTGCAAGCCTCAGTCAGTGGCTTTAAAAGGTCCTTGCCGTATGGGGTAGCATCTACCACATCCCAGTCGCTGACTTTCGAATCAAAAAGTGCAAACCCTTCATGGTGTTTGGAAGTGATAACGATATATTTCATACCAGCTTCTTTTGCAAGCAGAACCCAAGACTCCGGATCATAATCAACTGGGTTGAATTGTTTTGCGTACTCTTTGTAATCCGCTACCGGAATTTTACCGCGTTTCATGATCCATGGACCGACATAGTTATCTTTAACTAGGACCTGCTTACCATCATGACTGCCTCCCAACACGGAATATACTCCCCAGTGAATGAACATTCCAAATCTTGCCTCACGCCACCATTGCATACGTTCGTCACGCTGCTGCTTTGTTTCTTTTTCGTAAGACCGGGTGGAATCAGAATTCTGCGGAGTTTTGGCGAATACATAAATGCAGAATGATAGGATTAAAAACAGATTGATTTTTAAAATTCTTTTCTTGTCTTTTTGTTTCATTTTAAACCCTTTCATCACCATGTTTTTTTAGTAATTGATGTGAAATATTCAAGTTTTTAGGCCGTTCAATTAGCTAAAAACGGAATAATTTTGCTAATTGTTGCAAATTTAGTAAAATTTTATTCTAAATTCCACTTTTTTGCACGGATTTATTTGGGAAATCCGGGTTAATTGAACTGTGAAGATTGATTATTGGAAAGACAACAGCAAGCGGTAAATGCCCCATTCCTCTATCTTATGAAGAAATCAGGTGTTCGATAAGAATCTTTACCCCTATGCCAATCAGCACAAGGCCGCCGATTATTTCTATTTTGCTTTCAAAAAAATGCCCGAACTTTTTGCCGATATGAACGCCCGCATAGGAAAACCCGAATGTGACCAGACCTATAATGATTACCGCTGTCACAATAGCACCGTTTAGCAGAGAAAGAGTTATTCCCGCCGCCAGGGCGTCGATACTTGTTGCTACCGACAAAGTAAGCAGGACTAAAAAGCTCATAGATTGCAGCTTCTTATCAACCTTTTTTATTGCAAAGGCCTCATAAATCATTTTACAGCCGATTGCCCCCAGCAGCGCAAACGCAACCCAGTGGTCGAAATCCTGTATGAATCGGCGAAAACAAAGCCCTGCCGACCAGCCCGCAATGGGCATAAAGGCCTGAAACGCCCCAAATGAGACCGCCATCACAAGGGTATGTTTTATCTCAAACTTTTTGTAAACCGCGCCACTGGTTACAGATACCGCAAATGCATCCATAGACAACCCGACAGCAATCACTAAAATAGTCAGCAAATCCATCTGAAATTAACTAAACTGAAAAATTCTATGTAAGGCCTAATCGCTCGGCCTCGGCGTACAGGCCATAGTATTTCATCTTTTTGAATAAAGTAGTGCGGTTTATCTGAAGTGCTTTTGCGGTTTCCTGCCTGTTCCAGTGATGTGCTTCAAGTGCCTGGCGAATAAAATTTTTCTCCGGCTCAGCCAGGGCCTTTTTCAGGCCCATCAGTTTATATGCCTTTTGCTCTCTGCTGCGGTCCTGCTTGATTGAGTTTGGCAAATCGTCCGGGCCGATGAATTCGTCTTTACTTAGAAGAACCGCACGCTCGATTACATTTTCCAGCTCGCGAACGTTACCTGGCCAGGAGTACCGCTCCAAATATTCCAGAGCCGCGTCCGTAATACCGACTTTTACTTTGTCGTGTTGGGCGCAGTATATATTCAAAAAACGCTTTGCCAAAAGCGGTACATCCCCAACCCGCTCACACAATGGAGGCAGATTTATCGTTACCACGTTTATCCGGTAATATAAATCCTCCCGAAACCGGTCCTGTTTTACCTCGTTTTCCAGGTTTTTGTTTGAAGCAAGTATAATTCGCGTATCGACGGTTTCTGTTTTATTGCTGCCGACCGGTTCAAACTGCCTGTCCTGAAGAACTCTAAGAAGTTTAATCTGAAGGGCGGCAGAAGCATTGGCGATTTCGTCGAGGAAAATCGTCCCGCCGTCTGATGCGAGGAATTTGCCTTCCTTATCATTAAATGCTCCGGTAAAAGAGCCTTTAACATGACCGAATAACTCACTCTCCAGAAGTGTTTCGGGCAGTGCTCCGCAGCTTACCTCGATGAATGGTTTATCGTGTCGGCTGGAACGATGATGTATCGCTCTGGCCAGCATGCTTTTACCTGTACCCGAAGGCCCCGTCATTAATATTGTGGTCTTGGTATCGGCAACGGCTTCAATAAGGTCAAAGATTTTTGCCATTTTATAATCATGGCTGAGTATATTTTCAAGACTGTATTTCTGTTCGAGTTGTAATCGCAGACTCACGTTTTCACTCATAAGTGTTTGCTGTTTAACGGCTCTCTCTACCACCAGCCGTAATTCGTCATCGACAATGGGTTTGGTAAGATAGTCGTAGGCGCCTTTTTTTATGGCCTTGACGGCACTTTCAATAGTGCCGTAACCGGTTATCACAATTACCACCGTTTGAGGATAGCTCTTCCTGACTACATCCAATAATTCAAAACCGTCACCGTCAGGCAGATTAATTTCGGTTATAACAAGGCAATGACTTCGCCCCTGCAGCTCGGCCTGCGCCTCTTTTAATGTCCCGACACCCTTGGCCCGGAAACCTTCACGCGATAGAAACTCAGTTAGAGAATCCAGTATGATTTTATCGTCATCTATAATAAGGATGTTCTTTTCTTCTTTCATACTGCTTTGCCACCTTTGGCGGACTTATAATGCCACAACAGGCTCATCGGATATTAATTGCGCCAATTCATTATTATATCTATTTTTAAACCTAATGTTCACATTGCCAAACATAAATGTTGAAAAAAAACAACGCATCATTCTTTTCGGCCTGAAATGACTGTCTGTTTAGTTTAAAAATATCAAATCTTGCAGATATAAATGGTTTAGGAAGGTGATTTTTTACAACGCTGTTTAACCTGACTTTTTCGGCTTATCAACGTATTAGACTCTCCTGCCGATAAATCCGGAACTGACATCAGAATGTTACTTTAATCTGATTTGGTATAAGCACTTATTACTGCAGAGAGTTATTTTTCCGGCCAGGTGCCCTCAAAGACTTCAACCGCCTGCCCCGTCATATAAGCACAATTATCTTCTTCGCACCAGTTCAAATACAAATCTCCCCCCGGCAGATGCGCAGTACATACACGCTCACATCTGTTGGTAAGTACCGCTGCGACACAACAGGCTGATGCCCCTGTGCCACAGGCTAAGGTAAGACCGCTGCCTCGTTCCCACGTGCGCATCGTAAATTCTTCCCGGCTCCCAACCTGAACGAAGTGAACGTTTGTACGCTGTGGAAAGATACTGTGGTTTTCAATTACAGGCCCGATTTTCTCAAGCTCAATCAACCCAATATTATCGCGGAAAAAGACCGCGTGTGGATTGCCCATTGACACGCAGGTCATTACAAACGCCCTGTTTGCAAACTGCATCGGCTGTTCGATTATTCTTTCAGCAGGTATGTTGACCGGTATGTCCCTGGCGGTTAGTATGGGCTGGCCCATATTGACACACACCTCCACCACCTTGTCGTTGTCATCGATTATCAGCCCGACAGTTAAAATGCCGCTGCCCGTTTCTATATTCATAGATGCCGGGCATTGCGGCTGACCGGGAACGGCGAGCGGGCCGCCGGCTTTGGCCAATTTATGTTCGTATGCATATTTGGCAACGCATCGGATTCCATTTCCACACATTTCGGCCTCGGAACCGTCAGCATTGAAAATACGCATTCGAACCTCTGCCGTCTCCGATGGGCATATAAGTATTAACCCGTCACCACCGATGCCGGTATGCCGGTCGCTGACGATTTGGGACAAGGCAGCAGGCTCGTCGATTGTCTCCTCGAAACAATTGACATAAATATAATCATTGCCAATACCATGCATTTTAGTAAATCTCATAATGATGCTCCTTGAAAAAACCGCTATAGTATATGCATACAAGGAGAAAAAATCAAGAATTGAAACAGATGTATTGGCTGATAGAAAAGGCAAAATCAAAAAAGAAAGAAAGATTTGTCCGGCAGTTACTGATTATCGGTGAATTGATAAGTTAAATTGAGAATTCCTTTTTTCGGCTGTTCATCTGGGCCTTGAGACGTGCAACAATCGATGAGTGCATCTGCGAAACGCGGGACTCGGACAAATCCAGCGTTACGCCGATTTCTTTCATCGTCATCTCTTCATAATAATACAGAACGACAATCAGCCGTTCCGCACGCGTCAAACCCTTGGTAAGCAGGTTTTTGAGGTCCCGCTTTTGGGCTTCCGTGAGCGGGTTCTCACTTCTTGTGTCTTTGATTATATCTATTTCACGAATGTCTTTTTCACCGTCTCCCTCGCTGTATTTGGTGTTCAGTGATGTTACACCGACGGCATTAGCGTCCTGCTGCAGTCTGTAAAAGGTCTCCATATCAATATTCAGTTCTTCAGCGATTTCTGTTTCGCTTGGAGGCCGGCCGAGTTGTGCCTCGAGCGCCTGTCTGGCCCTCGCAAGCTGATGAGCCCGGGCTCGAACTAATCGGGGAACCCAGTCCATATGCCTAAGCTCATCAAGAATGGAACCTCTGATACGAGGCGAGCAATATGTCTCAAACTTCACTCCCCTCTCCGGGTCGAAAGCGTCAATAGCATCCATCAATCCAAAAGTGCCGGCGCTGATAAGGTCGTCCAGCTCAACCTTATCCGGCAATTTGCTGTGCAGTCGCTCAGCGCAATATTTTACAAGGTATCTGTAATGTTCCAGAAGCAGATTGCGGGAGAGGTCATCGTGGTTTTTGTGGAAACTTTCCCATATCCGGCTGATATCGACTTGCTGGTTGGTTTTCACGGTAATCCTCCCTGAATTTTTATAACGTTAATGAATCCTTCCAAACCGAGCTATAATTCCTGTTGAAAGCACCACTTATCCTCTTTTTTGATCGTCCGGACATACAGGAAAAAAAACTCTCCCGTGTCAGAGTACCTTATCGGCCTTTTGGCCGACAACTTTAGAAAAACCAATCAACAACTTTCTTAAAAAAACCTTCAGTGTCATCCTGTACTGCCGAACCGTTATCAAGTTTTACAGCTAAAGCCATCAGCGACGAGGTGATTTGAGCTTTGGGATAAGCCAAAACAACCGGCTTTCGCATCCGAATAGCTGATAGCAATCGCTCGTCTTTCAGCAATACGCCTCCATCGTATATGGGGATGTTCAGGAATCGTCTTACAACTTTTGACATTTGCTCGTAGGTATTTTTGCCTTCTTTTACAGTATCGGCATTGTTTACAATAAGACTTATCTGGCCGGCGAAATTCTTCCCGACCAGCACTTTAATCATTGCGTAAGCATCGGTCATTGCAGCCGCTTCCGGCGTTGTAACTACGAGAACATGGTCGGCAGCAAGACAAAAGCCGACAACAGACCAGGAAATGCCTGCAGCAGTATCAATCACGATTGTGTCACGGTTCTCCTGAAGCTTTGACAGGTCATTTAACAGCCGATGGCGTTGAAATTCACTCAGGTTCGCCAGCTCCTCAAGTCCCGAGGCACCGCAGATTATTTCAAGACCCTCCGGACCGTTATGAATAATGTCGTTGATGCTTTTTTGGCCGTCAAAAATATGTGAAATGTTGTATTTACTGTTGAAGTTCATAATGACGTCGAGATTACCTAACGACAAGTCCGCATCGAGAAGCAGAACTCTTTTTTGCGATGCTGCCATACATATCGCAAGATTGGCCGCAATGTTGGTTTTGCCGACACCTCCTTTGCCGCTGGTTATCGCCAGAACTTTCGCCCGACTCCGGCACTCTTTCATCATTTGCTGTAACTGAGATGCTTCGTTTCTCATTTTTTTCTTTTTATGGCTTATGCTCGTTTTTCTACTCAAAAATTGAAACCATTCCCTCTCTTTGTCTGAGTAATTCTGCCGCAACCCTCTGATTGAGGGCGTTTTCCAAAAGCTTATTTATTTGCAGCTCAAGATATTCATCCAAATTTCCTTCAAGAAGCTCCTCGGCATATCTATCGATTATCGGTTCGACTTCGAAACTGCCAAAAGCACCGAATTTGATGTTTTCGGTATCACGCAGCAGGAGACGACGGCTTTGGGTATGCTCACAGATTGCGTCATGCAGCACTTCTGAGAACTCATCCACTTCCAAATCTTTGGGCATAAACCCGCCCGTGTGGATATTGTTTATGTTTCGGGCGAGAATTTTCTGACGGGCCTGTGTGAATTCAATTATCTTAATGAGCAGTTCAGCGATATTGTCCGTTATTAGTGTCGGCATATTCATAACAAGTCCTTTTGATTATATATGGATACCGGCTGGGTTATTGTTGGAAGAACCGCAAAGAGGAATTGTAAAAAGCAAAGTCGTGTCTCTCATCCTTGAGCCTTTCGCTTTTTCCTTAGTTTCTGTTCTCGATTATGTAGCTAATTATTTTCAGTCTTCGAATATTGCTTTATTGTTTTTTTGATGGTTTTGTCTTTGATGAGAATCTCTCTTATTTCTGAAAGGGTTTTTGTTTTCTTGAGCTCGATGATTTTGGATAGTTTATGGAACACCGATTCGTCGTACAATCGATGCCCGCCTTCGGTCCATTCCGACTCACGAATAAGTCCCATTATTGTGTAATTATGGATAGTTTGTCGTGAAAAGGGGGTATAGCGAACTAATTCGCCGATTCGATACAGCTTGGCGGGTATTTGAAAGCTTTGGCTTTGAACTTTTGTCTCCATCGCTAAAAATCCTTCATCCCTCTTGCCTTTCTCTGCGTCCTTTGTAGTAAATAAAAAATATCGTCAGTCTTTCTTCATCCGCCGAAGGCCAAATCATTTGTCTTTATTAACTTTTTTCAAACTACAGCAGCGAACTTCGTACAGCAGCGAACTTCCCAGTATCTCTTAATAGGAAAGTATATTTTACGTTTTGTAAAATGTAAAGTACATTTTATCGGCTGTCAAACTTTTTTTGATTTTTTTCAAAAAATTTTTCTTCTAACATTCGACCGGTTAGTAACAGCTCCCCCCGCCAAATCCTCAAATTTGAAATAAACGCTCCAGCGGTTGTTTTTATCGGCTGAAAACGCAGGAGAACCCGATATTCTATTTCCCCCCCCACCACCCCACCAGCTATCTATACGCTATATGCTAAACCTAATTCATCATTCCCTGCCAGTCCCGATTTCTTCTTTGGGATTCGATACCTGTCCTCGAGCGAATTTATGCTGAGCAGAGTCGAAG
>CAYXPG010000076.1:0-3046 GCA_964467205.1 uncultured Pirellulales bacterium
CTCAATATAGTTACAGCCATTGTTCCCCACCGCCGCTGTTCCATTATCGCCAATCGGCCGTATCGCTGCGACAATTCAGTGCGTTTATGAGTTCTTACAACAACAATTCCGCCAGCGACCAACTGCCCATTCAACAAATCCAGCAGCCCACTTAAAGGCGAACCGGCTTTTGCCTCCATCGTAGTCGAGTATGGCGGGTCAACAAATACCAGGTCATACGCTAATTGCCGATCGCCGATTGCCGATTGCCGATTGATTGCCGATTGCTGATTGATGGCGGTGAATCGAAAATCGGAAATCGGAAATCGGAAATCGAAAATCTTAAAGGCATCGGCTCTTATAACTTTCGATTCGTCGGCAAAGCCGCTCTTTTCTATATTTCTCTCTAAAATCGAAATAACCTTCGCCTCTTTCTCAACAAAAGTAACAAACGCTGCCGCCCTGCTCAAAGATTCCAGGCCCAAAGAACCTACACCGCTAAACAAGTCGGCCACGATTGCCCCGCCGGGCAGGTCATATTTGTCGAGAATACTAAAAAGCGACTCCTTTACCCTGTCTGTAATCGGCCGGGACACATCGCTCCTCGGACTTAACAGCTTCATTCCTCGTTTTGTGCCGGCTATGATTCTCATTTTGCTACAATATACAATACAGAATTGTTTCAAGCGAGAATTTTGTCAAGTCAACCTATTGAGGTTTAATGGGATTTTCGCAACGAAAAACGAAAATCAAAGCAAAAGATTCTGCATTTGGACGGCGCATTGTCGGAATTTGTCGGCCGGCAGTGTTACAGTCCGCCATTTGGGGCTGCGAAGCTTCATAAATTTTCGATAATCGTCCAACTTAACCGCAAAGAATATATATCTACCACTGTCAAAATCGTAAATTTCTCTGCCGTCAAAATCGACGTCGATGTTCTCTATTCTGTAGGCAAAAACGAAATACGTGGTATGACCTGTGCCGAAAACTTCCTGCCACCGGGCCAATCCATCAATATCGTCGGCTGTAACCCAGCATTCGAAGCCGGCCAATTTGGCAAAACTGGTCCCCTTGAATTTTCTGCCCTTAACTTCTGCAACGATTATTTGTGAGCCGGGCGGATATAATAAATAATCGAAACTTTTGAACTTCGAACGTCCCAGGGCCGCCCTTTTTTTCTCATCCACCGCAATATACTGGACGTGATTATCAATCAAGAAGTTTCCGAATGCCCGTTCATAGTGGTTCAGATGAAAGTTTTTCATCCCTCCCCCCGATTATAACTTGCTGAAAAACTCATCGATGTTGACCAACCGCTGCTCGCCCGTAGACATATCTTTAACTACAAGCTCATTGTTTTTGAATTCATCACCAATGACTATACATTTTTGGGCATCTCGGCTTGACGCCTCTTTAAGTTGCTTACTTAAACCGGCGGATTTATAGCTGAACTCAGCGCTGTAACCTCGTCTTCTCAATCCCGCCGTTAACTTGACTGCTTCATCTTCTGGTGTGGATTTTACAGTTCCATCGGGATAATCGTAGGTCTGTGTTCCTACTGGAACAACAAAAAAGTCTAACTGTCTTTTGGACACATTTTTGTCTAATAATCCTTTTTCCTCAAGTAAAATCTCTAAAACACAATCACCTAAGCCGAATCCTGTAGCGGCAATAGTCGGCCCACCAAATTGCTTCAACAAGTCGTCATACCTTCCGCCTCCGCCAATGGCTCTAAGCTCTCCTACACGGTCATAAATTTCATATACAATACCGGTATAATAGGCTAACCCTCTAACAATGCCCGGGTCGAACATACAATAGTCATCAACTCCCATTCGTTCCAGCAATCTAAATAATTCTTCAAGTTCCTCGACGGCATCGTCAATTTCATCATTGCGGTCAATTATGTCAACCACTCTATCAGGAGACTGAGCATTCATGAAAGCTATGATTTTATCAGCTATGGCGGTATTAGTGACTTGCTTGCCGAGTTCTTCTTTAAAAGTTTTAGGTGGTAACTTGGCCTTCTTGTCAAGTAAAGGATATAACGAATCTATAGCACTTTTTGAAATACCAACGTATTTAAGAAAAGCCGCTAAGAGTTTTCTGCTGGAAATTTTTACGACGATATCGTCAGGCGTCAAACCTACTTCCCGCAGGTAATCCAGCGCGCAGAATATTGTTTCTGCGTCAGCCAAAACCTTATCGGAGTCGATTATGTCAACATTCCACTGGAAGAACTCTCGCAGCCGGCCTTTTTGCGGACGTTCAGCCCGGAACAATCTCGGCACAGAGAACCACTTGATTGGTCGAGGAAGTGAATTGATTTTCTGATTTACCATTCGCGCCAGAGTAGGTGTGATTTCCGGCCTGAGTGCCAGCTCTCTGCCGCCTCTGTCGGTAAGTGAGAAGAGCTGCTCGGCGATTTCGTCGCCGCTTTTTAGCTGGAACATCTTCAGATATTCAAATACCGGACCATCATATTCCTCGAAGCCGTTGCGCATCGAGACTTTTTTCCAGCCGTCAATGAGCCAGTTTCTAACGGCCATATCCTGCGGATAAAAATCCCTCGTTCCCTTTACCGGCGGTATCTTCATTTCTTTTTCTTTCTTTTTTTCTTTTTCTTCTTCCTGCTTTTGGGCTTTTCTTTAATGTTATTGCTGAATTTTATCTTTATATACTCTTCCATTTGCTTATCGTTCGTAAAGTGCAGCTCGAAGTCATATTCGCCCTCGATGTAATCGCAATCCCTGTGACTATACTGCCTGCAAATTCTTGGCCTTTTGTTGTATATTTTGCAGCGATAATCTTTTTCAGAGAGGTGTCTGCACTTGTTCTTTATATTGATATACCAGTCGCCGTCTTCTACGAAAACAGTAATATCTTTGTGGCACAGATACCATCTTATATCATCGTAATCGGCCTTGTCCTCGGGGGTTTCAATCGGCAGGGCAAAATACCTGCAGCACAGCCCCGTACACTTGTCACACAAAATCTTTTTCGCCACTAAAAAACTCCAAATCAATTACCATTACAATTGCTGTCGTCCACTCTACTGCAGTCATAG
>CAYXPG010000076.1:3146-9010 GCA_964467205.1 uncultured Pirellulales bacterium
AACTCCAAATCAATTACCATTACAATTGCTGTCGTCCACTCTACTGCAGTCATAGAGACTCCGCCGTCAGGCGTCCCCGAGCGGACTTACGGAGAGACTATAAGATATTCGGCGCCTATCGTCAAGAAATGCTAAAATATTGCTCGGGGCCCCCAAACGCAAAATAATGCGTTTGGGGAAGCCCCTCTGTATTTTGCCCAACAAGAAAGGGGCGGCTGCTTCAAGTATCAATAGCAATTTACAGCCGGAATACTATAATACATACTTTGCTCCGAGAGGCGGCGAAATGTCAAAACCAAAAGTCGAAATAATATATCAAGACAATGATATTATCGTTATCAATAAGCCGAGCGGCGTATCGGTTACCAAAGACCGCAGCGGCATGCCTGAGCTTTTAGATTTTCTTGCCGGGCAGTTAGAGCCGCAAATATGCAGGCAACTGCGATTAGTGCACCGGCTCGACAAAGATACATCCGGCGTTATGATTTTAGCCAAAACAGCAGAAGCACAATCACAATTCTCAAGCTGGTTTGAGAAAAGACTCGTCAAAAAGACCTATCTTGCTCTGGTAACCGGTATAATCTCCGGCTATCAGGGCACAATTAAGACTTCCATAGTGCGAAGCCGTAAAAATCCGGCTCTTATGTGCACAACCGGCAGAAAAGGCAAAGAAGCAGTTACAGAGTGGAAGCTGCTGGCCGATTTCGGCACAATTGCCCTTTTGGCCGTCAAGCCACTTACCGGCCGAACACACCAAATCCGTCTGCATCTGACCAGCATTGGATTGCCTTTGGCAATTGACCCGTTATATGGCAGTCCAAGAGCGTTATTTCTCTCTGATTTCAAGGCCGATTATCGATTAGCCAGACGACAAACTGAAAAACCCCTTATCGAACGACTGACATTACACGCCTACCAACTGTCATTCCGAGCACAGCCGCAGGCTGAGCCGAGGAATCTAATTGACAATTCGTTCAACCGCCCCGCAATATTCATCGCAGCACTTGATAAAAAATTTGCCGCAACGATAAAAATGCTCACCAAACACAACCCCAAAGGCCAAAAAGCGTTTAGTCTTGGGGACTCCTTACAAAGAGACCCTGATGCCTTCTCCAAAATAATAAACGCAAAACCTTTATGACATTAAATTAAAAACTCCCCGGCGATTCACTATCTATAAAGAACCGGGCCCCTAACGATTGCTTACCTCGTAACCGCCGTTTGCACGCAAAACTTCAGCCACGCCCTTGTTGTCCTTGCTGTCGTAGTGGGTGGCCAAATATAAAGGAGTACGCCCTTTGACATCTTTGGGATTAATCTGTGCACCTTTGGCGACCAAAAGTTTGCTCATTTCCTTCCGCCCTTCCATAGCAACGACGTGAAGAGGCGTCATTTGTTCATTGTCGCGGGCATCAATATCGGCACCTTTGGCCAGCAGTAGTTTGGCTGCTTCAAGCTGCCCTTTGAAAGCGGCATGGTGCAAAGGAGTCCACCCGTCCGCGTCCTTTGCTTTCACATCAAGACCTTTGGCGATGAGCAGTTCAACTATTTCTGTTTGCCCGGCAATGGCACTGTAAAACAGGGCTGTTTGGCCTTTTTCGCCTTTAGCCTTTATATCTGCGCCCCTGGCAATAAGCAGCTTTGCCAGTTCGGCATAGCCACTTTCGATGGCCAGGTGCAGTGGGTTTTTGGACTTCTTGTTCTTGCCCGCATTAACACTGGCACCCTTGTCGATAAGCAGTTTGACAACATCCTTGTGATTCTTTTGTATGGCTAAACATAAAGGAGTCCAGCCGTTTTTGTCTTCAACATTCACTTTCGCACCACTGGCAATTAATAGTTCGGTCAATTTCTTGTGTCCGCCCTGGGCTGCGAAGCATAAAGGTGTCCTTCCACCAAAATCACTCGTGTCATTAACATCGCCGCCACTGCCGATAAGCATTTTGGCGATGTCCGTATGACCTAACCATGCGGCTAAATGCAGAACCGTTCCACTGCCGGATTTACCTTTCACATTTGCGCCCTTTTTGATAAGCAATTTGGCCAGGTCCATCTGGTTCCTCATAACAGCATAATAAAGAGGGTCGGGGCCACCTTCATTGGTTTTAACATTCACATCAGCACCGGATGCTATGAACATTTTTGCCATTTCCTTCTCATCTTTTATACAGGCAAAAAGCAAGGGTGTATTGCCGGATTCGTCTTTGGCATTCACATCGGCCCCTTTGTCAAGGAGGAGCCTGGCCATCTCTCTATAACTATTCTCAACAGCAAAGTGCAACGGTGTCCAACCACGAACATCTTTGGCATTAATATCAGCGCCGGAAGCGATGAGAATTTTTGCTATTTCATCTTTTCCTCCCATAGAAGCCAAATGCAGAGGTTGCCTGCCGCTTTCCTCTACAGCTTTCACATCAGCACCTTTGGCGATTAACAATTCAACCACCGGTTTTTGCCCTTTTTCGACTGCCATAGATAAAGGTGTATAACCTATCTGGTCTTTGGCATTTACTGCGGCGCCGGCATCAATCAGCAATTCCGCTACTTCTCTGCCGGCGGCATAATGCAGAGCAGTCTGAGCACCCTTGGTTTGGGCCTTTACATCGACACCTTTGGAGATGAGAAATTTTGCCATTTGTTTATGTCCCTGCGAGGCGGCTTCTGTGAGTACGGTCCGGCCGTATCTGTCCTGAGTCTTTACATCAGCACCGGAAGCAACGAGAAGCTTAGCCACATTCATATTGTTCACCTTCGCAGCAAAATACAGAGGCGTCCAACCCCGAGCGGTTTTGGCATTAACATCAGCCCCTTTGGCGATGAGAAACTTAGCCAGGTCTTTCTTTCCCCTCTCCGCAACAAAATGAAGAGCAGTATGGCCTCTTTTGTCTTTGGCTTTGATATCGGCGCCTTTTGAAATGAGCAGTTTGGCTGTGTCTTTATGAGTCACAAAATGCAGAGGTTTCTGGCCCTGCCGGTTCGGAGTGTTGACATCGGCGCCAGCGGCAATAAGAGTCTTTAACTTAGATAATTCTCCCATATAGGCAGCTATATGCACATTTTCAATCTTAGCACCTTTTGCAGCGAGCAGTTCTGCCGTATCCTTTCGGTCCCATCCGGCTGCGACATCAAGAGGTGTACTGCCGTGAGCGTCTTTATTATTAACATCGGCGCCCCTGACGATGAGAAATTTTACCATATCCGTATAGCCCATTTTTACAGCAAACTCCAGAGGTGCCGAACCTTCCAAATCCTTTGCCTTCACATCAACACCTTTTGCAATAAACAGCCTGGCTATATCCACATTGCCGCCCATAGCAGCGCCATGCAGAGGAGTAAAACCATTGATTGAAAACTTCACATCAGCTCCTCTTGCGAGGAGAAAATCAACAACCTTTTTATGTCCTTTTATAGCAGCGTGAGTCAGGGCCGTAGCACCAAATTCCGGGCTGTTTATAATACCGGGATTGACTTCGAGGAGATATTTGACCTTATCAAGGTCTCCCCTCATAGCCGCCGTACTCAAAGAAATCGCCTCAACTTTTGCCGAAAACACCGCCAGGCATACAACAACCAGAACCAGGGTAATATATCTTCTGGGGGCCCCAAATAATGCGTTCGGGAGCCCCAAATAATTCGTTTGGGCAAGCCCTTTGCCTTTTCCAAACATTATGCACCTCCGGTTATCCACTAACTTTTTCAAACAAAACCACCTTTAGCTCATTGCACCGACAACCTATTTTAAATTATAGCTTTCCAGAATATCGGATACAAGAGTAATTTGACATTGTTTAGCCAGCCTCCCCGGACGGCTTTCATTGTTTTTACCTGAGAGTAATAAATCAATTATTGACTTTTGCTCAATAAGTCTGTAAACTACGAGCCGAAAATGGCAGAGCTTCAAGGTGGTTTTATGAATGAAAAGACTGTAAGAATCGGGCTTGTCGGCTTCGGTACTGTCGGGGCCGGCGTCGCAAAGCTGCTCATTCAAAATGCCAATGCAATAGCGGCTAAAACGGGGATTCGACTTGTTCTGGCCTGTGTGGTCGATATCGACACTGAATCGCCACGAACGGTACAGCTGCCGCACGGGCTGCTTACCAATGATATAAACAAGCTGCTAAATGACAATACTATTCAGGTGGGAATCGAATTAATCGGCGGGACCGACCAGGCAAAGCAAATACAGCTTAAAATGCTCGAAAACGGAAAAGACGTTGTTACCGCCAATAAGGCACTGCTGGCAGAACACGGCAATGAGCTATACCAGGCCGCTCACAAATACGCCCGATGCATTGCCTTTGAAGCCAGTTGTGCAGGCGGGATACCGATTGTCTCGGCCATCAGAACGGGATTGGCAGCCAACGAAATCACAGCGATGTTCGGCATTGTCAACGGAACCTGCAATTACATCCTCTCCAATATGACCGCCAAAAATGAGGATTTCGCCGTGGCATTAGCTCATGCCCAGGAAAAAGGATTTGCCGAAGCCGACCCGACTTTGGATATCAGCGGCGGCGACAGTGCCCATAAGCTTGCCATACTCGCATCCATCGCATTCGGGTGCGAAATTACGCTCGACGACATATATATTGAGGGCATCGAAGGAATTTCAGGAGACGATATCCGCTACGCCGGCGAAATGGGTTACGTTCTTAAATTGCTGGCAATCGGACAAAAACACAACGATATGATTTCACTCCGGGTCCATCCCGCTTTTATTGCAAACGATATCGCGCTTGCCCGTGTCAATAGCTCCTTTAATGCGGTCAGCATTTTCGGCAGTGCCACCGGCCAGGTAATGTACTACGGCCGAGGGGCCGGAATGATGCCTACCGCAAGTGCGGTTGTTGCGGATATTATCGACGTCGCCCTGGGCAATTCCGCAACTACTTTTCGGCACCTGCACCTCAAACCCAGAAGTGAAACAGCACCGTTAATTGAGAACATCGACAACCTGATAAGCAGGTTTTATATCAGAGTGATGGCCAAGGACAAACCGGGCGTGGTGGCCAAATGGAGCAAAATACTCGGCGACCATAATATAAATATTTCAGGCGCATTACAACACGAGGGGGTCGGCCCGGACAATACCGTCCCGATAGTAATATTAACACACTCGACCCAGCAGAAGAACATCACCAACGCATTAAAAGAGTTCGAGACACTGGATGTTCTGAGCGGAAAATCAATTTGTATAAGGATAGTCGATATACCGGAGGACAAGGATTAATGACGAAATACGTTATAATAGTACCTGACGGCGCAGCCGATGAGCCGCTTGAGCAGCTTGACAACAAAACAATCCTCGAAGCCGCCCAAACACCAAATATGGATAAAATCAGCATCGAAGGAAACCAGGGGATTATGCGGACAATCCCCGAAGGGATGGAAGCCGGCAGCGATGTTGCTCAAATGAGTCTGCTGGGCTACGACCCTTCGACATTCTATACCGGCAGAGCGCCAATTGAAGCAGTGGCACGTGATATCGAGTTATCGGCAGACGACTGGGTTTTCAGGTGTAACCTGGTTACTATTGTCGATGGTAAAATGGCAGACCACAGCGCCGGACATATCTCCACTGAAGAAGCCGGCAAACTAATAAAAGAGTTAAACGAGCAGTTTGGAAATGAGCAAATTCACTTTTACTGCGGTGTAAGTTACCGGCATTTATTGGTCTGCAAAGGATTTGATTTTGACGTTCAGACATATCCCCCACATGATTATATCGACACGGTGATAGGAAAAATTCTGCCCCGCGGCAAGGGTTCGGAAATGCTCATCGACTTAATGGCCCGGTCGCAGCAGCTTTTTGTCAATCACGATATTAATAAAGTCAGGAAGGACCTGGGTGAAAATCAGGTCAG
>CAYXPG010000077.1:0-8874 GCA_964467205.1 uncultured Pirellulales bacterium
TTGAACTGCTCTATCAAGGTTCGCCACTGCCTTCATCACCAGCCGAAGAAGTATGGTATTGTTACCCAACAGGAGACTTAAACGAAGATTATAAGGTTGACCATCGAGATTTTTCCATGCTGGCACTTGAATGGCTGGAGTCTTCAATCAAATAAGGAGAGTTTATAGTTATGAGTTCATAGTTCATAAATAATGGACAATGAACTATATTATTCCCATTCAATCGTAGCCGGCGGTTTGCTCGAGACATCATAGACAACCCTGTTGACACCGCGAACCTCCAGAATGGCTATCAATTCATGCGGCATTAGAACCCTCACTTAAGTCTGTATGCTAAAAGTCCACTGCTCGGGCGTTAGTACTCAAAGGCCTCGGTTACTGCTGAGTAGTTCGGTGCTTCTTTTGTTATCTGTATATCGTGGGGATGTGACTCGCCGACCGATGCCGCACTTATACGAACAAATCTGCCGTCTTTTCTCAACTCTTCGATATTTCGTGCTCCGCAGTAGCCCATCCCCGCCCTGAGTCCTCCGACGAGCTGATAGACAAAGTCGCCAAGCGTTCCCCGATACGGGACCCGCCCTTCTACGCCTTCCGGCACGAGCTTGTCTGTGCCGGCTGAGCTTCTCTGTCCGTATCTTTCGGCCGAGCCCTTTACCATCGCCCCCAAAGAACCCATACCTCTGTATTCCTTGAACTGTCTTCCCTTGTAAATAATTAATTGACCCGGGCTTTCCTCCAGGCCCGCAAAAAGCGAGCCGAGCATTACACTCGAAGCACCGGCGGCAATCGCCTTGGTAATATCGCCGGATTGTGTTATCCCGCCATCGGCGATAACCGGGATGTTGTGGCTGTCGGCTACCCTGGCACAGTCAATAATTGCAGATATCTGCGGCACCCCTACGCCGGAGATTATCCTTGTGGTACAAATCGCCCCGGGCCCGATGCCGACTTTTACGGCATTGGCCCCTGCTGCTATCAGATCTTCGGCGGCAGCGGCGGTCGCAATATTGCCGGCTATTACATCAATATCATACTTGCTTTTGATTTTCTTGATAGTATCGAGTACATTTTGTGAATGGCCGTGTGCGGTATCAACCACAATGACATCGAGTTCAGCCGATATTAGTTCCTGGATTCTCTCATAATCCTGGACACCAACGGCGGCACCGACGCGCAGACGACCCCGTTTGTCCCTTGCCGCAAAAGGATACTGCTGCACTCTGTCAATGTCCCTCATTGTAATCAGGCCGGCCAATTCACCTTTTTCGCTGACAAGGAGCAGTTTTTCAATCTTGTGCTTCCGGAGAATTTCCTTTGCCTGCTCAAGCGTGGTATCGGCCGGGCCTGTAACAAGATTTTCTTTAGTCATAACAGAACTTATTTTGACATCATAGTCTTTGAGAAATTTCAAATCCCTGCTCGTCAGGATGCCCATAAGCTTTTTGCCGTCGACGATAGGGATACCTGAGATGTTTTGCTCGTCCATCAATTCTCTTGCCTTTCTCACCGGTTCATCCGGCGAGAGGGTTACCGGGTCGAGAATGACGCCGTTTTCGGAGCGTTTTACTTTTACGACCTCCCGCTTTTGTGCCTGTACCGAGAGATTTTTGTGAATTATGCCGATACCGCCCTCCTGCGCCAGAGCAATCGCCAGTGCCGCTTCGGTTACAGTATCCATAGCAGCCGAGACAATGGGGATATTAATCGCGATATTGTTGGTCAGTCTGGTATTGGTCTGGGCCTGGCTCGGCACAAAATCACTCTTTGCCGGTATCAGCAGAACATCGTCAAAAGTTATACCTTCAGCGACAATTTTGCTTTTGTCCATTTTCATCTCCAAAAATTACGCTGCCTATTCTTTTAGCGAGCCAGTATAATAACACAATAAAGCAGCGTCAAACCTATTTTCCACACCACTTGAGTCTGCTTAAGTCCGGCTTTTTTGCATTTTTGCTATCAGTAATGGCATTATAAGTGGAGCTTATACGAAAAATTAAATTTTCTGGTGAAATTTATTGTCATTAGTCATCAAATAGTTTACACTTCTGGTTTTCTTAATTTTGTAATTTTATCAAATTTTAGAGAGATACCGAAATGGATAAAGTAAAAGAATTTCTAAAAGAAAAGCTAACAGCCGACAATTACAACAAGCTCCTTGGCATTGACAACCTGAAAATGCACGCATTTGTCGCCGATGCGATTGAGCTTTGCAGGCCGGACTCGGTTTTTGTCTGCACTGATTCGCCCGAGGATATAGCTTATATTGCTGATTTAGCATTAAAAACCAGTGAAGAAAAAAAACTTGCCATTCCCGGCCACACTATTCATTTCGATGGATACTATGACCAGGCACGTGACAAATCCAGGACAAAATTTTTACTGCCGGCCGGCTCTGACCTGGGCGCAAGTCTCAGTTCTATTGAAAAATCGGCCGGTGTCGAAGAAGTGCGCGGCCTTTTTAAGGGGGCAATGGCCGGCAAAGAACTGCTGGTTTGCTTTTTCTGCCTTGGACCGACCGATTCGGTTTTTTCCATTCCCTGCATCCAGATGACAGACTCGCCATACGTCGCTCACAGTGAGTTCATTCTGTACCGGGCTGGCTATGAGCAATTCAAAAAAATTGGCAAATCCGAAGAGTTTTTCAGATTTCTGCACAGCGAAGGTGAGCTGGATGAACGCAAGGTAAGTAAAAATATCGACGAGCGCAGGGTATATATAGACCTCGAAGAGGAACTGGTTTACAGCCTTAACACCCAATATGCAGGCAATACGATAGGGTTGAAAAAACCAGCCCTTCGCCTGGGCATCCACAGGGCCTCAAAAAAGGGATGGCTGTGCGAACATATGTTTGTGCTTGGCGCTCACGGGCCGGGCGGACGTGTAACATACTTTACAGGGGCGTTTCCTTCAGCCTGTGGAAAAACCTCGACCGCTATGCTGACCGGACAAACCCTTATCGGTGACGATATTGCTTACTTTCGCAAAATAAACGGTAAAGTGCATTGTGTAAACGTGGAAAAAGGCATATTCGGCATCATTCGTGATGTCAATTCGAAAGACGACCCCATTATTTACGATACCCTGACGAAATCCTGTGAGGTTATCTTCTCAAACGTTATGTATGACGACAAATTAAAGCCCTACTGGCTGGGAATGGGGATTGAGCCGCCGGATGAGGGAATTAACCATTCCGGCAAATGGCGCAAAGGCAATAAAGACGCCGATGGCAATGAAATCAGCGTATCGCACAGAAACGCCCGATACTGTCTAAATATCTCTGACCTTCAGAACCGTGACGAGCGAATCGATGACCCGGAAGGAGTGCCGGCGGGAGGTCTCATCTATGGCGGCCGCGATAGCGACACCTGGGTTCCTATCGAGGAGGCCTTTAGCTGGACGGAGGGCATCATCGGAAAAGGTGCCTCAATCGAGTCCGAAACCACCGCTGCAACCCTCGGCAAAGAGGGCGTTAGAAAATTCAATTTGATGTCAAATCTCGATTTCCTCTCAATACCTCTCGGCAGGTACATCCGGAACAATCTGGACTTTATTGAAGGCGTCGAGAAGCCGCCCAAAATCTTCTCGGTCAATTACTTCCTCAAAGACAAAGACGGCAAATATCTAAACGGTATGGCGGACAAAAAAGTCTGGATTCTGTGGGCAGAACTTCGCGTAAACGGCGATGTTGATACAATTGAAACGCCTACCGGCTTAATACCAAAACACGAAGACCTGGAAAAACTGTTCAAAGAGCATCTCGACCAACAATACAGCCGGGACGATTATGTACGGCAGTTCACAATTCGTATCCCGGAAAGCCTTTCCAAACTGGACCGTATCGAGAATATCTATAAACAGGATGTTCCCGATACGCCCCAAATCGTTTTTGAGACCTTTGCCGAGCTGCGCAAACGCCTCAAAGAGGCCCGGAATAAATACGGCGATTACATCTCACCATTCGATTTGGAAGGCAAATAACGCCCCGGCCGAGTGATTTTCCGAGGGGGGCGACTTTGGGCGGTAAAACTGCCTCAATTTTTGCAAAAACAAGAAATTTCCGGTTTTTCCTATTAAAAGGGCTTTAGAGCCGCGAAAAAAGGGCAGGAGGCCTTGCTTTAGCTTCTTCTCCAGCCGTTTTTGCCTGAAATTCAAAAAAAAATTGATAAACGTCCCATAATTTTCTTGACTTTTTCCAAAAAACAAGTTAAACTCAACTTGAAGAAGAAGATTAGAGAGAGTATCCCCTCTTAATCAGCAAATGTGGGGTATTTCTCACTGAGAAAAATTTGGAATGGAGAGTGGTGAGTTTTCACCCAATAGTGAGGAAGTCTTGTAAATCCAATGAGACAGAACTCTAACGGTGAATCAGCGCAGAGATTTGGGTCTGATGTTGATAATATGAGAGAGAGGCATCTGTGGAAATCCACATCCGGCAGAGGTTACGCTCACATCGGTAATGACAATTTCATTGGCAAATCACCGGCGTTTAATTCTATTCTTGAGACGATTAAAGCCGTTGCTGCGCGAAAGTGCTCGGTAGTAATAATCGGTGAAACCGGCGTAGGCAAAGAGATGGTTGCCCTCCAGATTCACCGGGCAAGCGAGCGTGCAGAGAGGGTTTTTGTGCCTGTTGACTGCACCACTCTGACTGGACATTTGTTTGAAAGCCAGCTTTTTGGTCATGTAAAGGGTGCATTTACCGGCGCTATTGACAAGACCCTCGGCTTCTTCAGGGCCGCCGACGGCGGCACAATCTTTCTTGACGAAATAAGCGAAATCCCGCTCGAGCTGCAGGCAAAATTACTGCGGGTCCTCCAGGATAGTGCCGTAACCCCACTTGGCTCTACAAAATTCTGTCCCATCGACGTGCGAGTTCTCTGCTCGTCCAACAGCAATCTGCACCAATTAGTCAAGGAAGGCTCATTCCGTTCCGACCTATACTATCGACTCAACGTAGTTACTCTGGAGGTACCGCCGCTTCGAGAGCGCAGAGAAGATATTCCCACCCTGGCCGAGTATTTTCTGGCCAACCAAGCCATTTTTTACGGTGAAGAGCCCAAGGTGCTCAGCCCTACAGCCAAAGAGCTTATCTTAAACTATAGCTGGCCCGGCAATATCCGCGAATTGGCCAATGCGATGGAGCGAGGTTACGTTTTGACCGCAGGACGGGAAATCCAGGCTGCCGCACTGCCCTTCGAAATCATAATCGCCGAACCTGTCTCTTATCCCAAGCACGAACTGCCAACGCTTGACGAGGTACAGCGAAGAATCATCACTCAAACTCTTGAATTCACAAAAGGGCGAAAACTCGCTGCAGCAAGGATTCTCGGAATTGAACGCCGTAAGCTCAACCGGCTCATCGAGAAGCTAAGCATCTCAAACGTAAAGAAAAACACCGAAAGCTAAAACAATAGCATATAGCGTATAGTGTTTTATCTTTCCAAAAGTATATCAAGTTCCAGGTGCTTTGAAATTACCTGACACGTTTTTACTGAATGCAAAGTATAGTTAAGGCTTAACATTATGCGACCGGTTTGGCCACTACCTGCCGAAATGGTCGTTTTTTACTAATCAGTTCACCTGCAAAAAGTTGCTGCAAAAATTTCCTCTCTCAGCGGCCATTATGGTCGGTTAGCAATAAAACGTTTCCAAAGAGCAATAAAAATAACCGGCACATAACCTGAATAGATAGAAGGATTTAAAAATTTTTTTGCATAAAAAACGACTCTGGCATAACGTTCGCTCTATATAATATTCGAGAAGTGGGTGAGAAGACTGAGAACTCAAATTTTGCTTTCTGCTTTTTTATGGTGAGCAAACAAATTAGGGTGAGGAAACTGAAAACTCAAATGCTTAGGTTCTTTGCTCTTTGAAAAAAGAGATATAAAGGAGAGCAGCACGGCCGAAGAGGTCGTGAAAAAATAAATGCTCGCGAAGAGTTTTCTCTCCCCCAAGCTGGGCTTGGTAACTGAATATAACCTAAAAGGTTAACAAGTCCGGCCGAGAATAGACACGGCTCTGCCGTGATATCGATAAATAACCGTTGAGGTTAAGAACTCTTTCTCCTCTTCTTCGCTGGGTTTAGAGTTGTTGATGCAATGTCAGCAACAAACCCAGCACGAAAGTAAACACGGCTTTGCCGTGATATTGATAGTTTTGGAATTTGGAATTAAGAACTCTCTCTCTTTTTCTTCGCTGGGTTCTTTTGTTGTTGGCGCAAGGTCGACGACAGGCCCAGCACAAAAGCAGCCACAGTTCTTCTGTGGTATCTATAAAATGTTGAGAGCAAGGACTCTCTCTCTTCTTCGCTGGGTTTTGAGCTGCCGCTTTATTGTCGGCGACAAACCCAGCATGAGAATAAACACGGCTCTGCCGTGATAACAGGTAAAAACTCAGATACTACAATAGGGGTAGGGAATTAAACTCATCTTTTTGCCGAGTTGTCAGTTGTTGACGTGAAGTCGGCAGCAGGTTCAACTCATAAGCAATACGGTTTCATCACAGCAGTACGTAATGATGATTAATGTACAAGGGAAATTCAACTGAACTTCCGTGGTAGTGGTATGTCTTTAGTAGTACATAAGGAAACAAAATGGTCGTTCTCGTACAGGCAAATGTGTTAACGGTTGGCCTCGACGGCAAAAATGAGGTCCTGCGGGAACTACCGATTCGGCTGATAACAATGCCGTCCGGTAGTGAAGCAGTTCACTCTTTCAGAAACGAAAGGTTCGACAGCGTTATCAGCAGGTGGGATTTGGATGATATGCGCGATGGCCGGTTCATTAAGAACCTAAAAGCTGCAAAGCCGGATATCCCGACCATAGTTTTCATCAGGGCAGATGAACCGGCACAGGAAATCGCCGCTCGAAGTCTGGGAGTTTCGGCGGTCCTGACCGATGAAGCCGACGATGAGCTCTTTCGCCAAACCGTTGCCAATGTCCTGGGTGTCGAAGACGTTGTTTCAATAGAATCAATATCTCCTGTAAAAAACAGATAGGACAAGTACGACACAATTACAAAATATTCGGCTCAATAATAATGTGCAAACAACAGCGAACACAATTGAGAGCAGCCACGGCTGACAACAAAGCCGTGATAACAATTAATGCTCACGAAGAGTTTTCTATTTCCCAGGCCGGGTTTGATGACCGAAAAGCTAAACAAGCAAGGTCGTCAAACCTGGCAGAAAGTAAACACGGCTCTGCCGTGATAATTATAAATAAAACGTTAAGCTGAGAGGCTCTCTCGAAGCTTAGGCTCAAACCAGTGGGGCAGGAAAAATTCAATCAGGGACGCACACTCTGTGCAGGCTAGTACTCTGTGCGCTTTGGGCTTTGTCCTCTGCGAAAGCAGAAGGTCTGAAAAATGGACAGGACAAGATTAAATTTTGTCGCGGCGGCAATAGTTCTCGCCTTATGCAGTGCCAATGCAAAGGCGGTAATCGTTGACCTGGCAGTTCCTCTTGACCCTGCTTTTGACCTATGCGGATTGAGCGCACAGGCAAACTTTACCCTCATCAGTCCGACAATTCTCACCATTGAACTTACCAACACCTCAACCGGTGTGCCAACAGGGTTTGATAATTCGGACCAGATATTGACGGGACTTTCCTTTGATTTAGGCGGCCCGACAATTACCGCAGGAACAGTGATAATTGGGCCTGACAGCCGGTCAATCAACTTCAGCAAAATTTTAACACAACTGGGGCCTGGCGAGGATGTCAGTTGTGAATGGGGCTATGGAAACATAGGCAGCACAAATATGATGCTTAATATGGTCTCGACCAACACTTCTCATATGACGCGCTTCGATGCGTCTGACAACAACCTGGATGGGCCATACAACATTGACGGGCCTCGGAGCGGACTCGTAGCGCTGGATACAGACGACCTGCCGCTAATAGACCCCGGCGGACTGGGAGCTATCGGCGATTCAATCATTATCACTCTGACGTTGAGTGACGGCCTTACTAACTACGACTTCCTTGATAATGGGGTTATAGCGGAGTTCGGCTCGGATGCGGCGTTTCTGGTTCCCGAGCCGGCCACAATAATACTGCTTGGGCTCGGTACGGTGATTTTCCTGAGAAAACGAACAGCTTAAGGCAGAAACAAACAAAAAGGGTGAAAGAGGGGACTCGAACCCCCGACCCCTGGATCCACAATCCAGTGCTCTAACCAGCTGAGCTACTTTCACCACTCTTCGACTATTTTCAATTGTAAATTTTCGCTCGTGGAAAGTCAATTATCTAACCGCCGCTTGCGCTGCCGCCAATCGCGCAATCGGAACCCTGAACGGTGAACACGAGACATAGTCCATCCCGACCCGATGACAGAAATCAATACTGTCGGGCTCGCCGCCGTGCTCACCACAGATACCGACTTTCAATTTTTTTCTGGTCTTTCTGCCAAGCTTTATGCCCATTTCCACGAGTTTTCCGACACCGGTCTGGTCGAGCTTCTGGAATGGGTCGGCAGCGTAAATACCCTTACTGACGTATTCCTTGAGGAACCTGCCTGCATCATCGCGCGAAAAGCCCATCGTCATCTGGGTCAGGTCATTGGTACCGAAGCTGAAGAACTGCGCTTCAGTTGCGATTTCATCAGCGGTCAAAGCGGCCCTCGGGACCTCAATCATCGTCCCAATCATATATTTGATTCTGGTTTTTCTTTCTTTGAAGACCTTTTCAATTTCATCAACGATATGGTCTTTGACCAGCTTCAACTCTTCGACCGCCCCGGTCAGCGGAATCATAATTTCCGGCAGAACAACCGTACCGGCCTTTTTTACATTCAAAGCTGCTTCAATGATGGCCCTTGTCTGCATCCGGCAAATTGCAGGATACGTTATCGCCAGACGACATCCGCGATG
>CAYXPG010000078.1:0-8806 GCA_964467205.1 uncultured Pirellulales bacterium
TGTCCGACGCGCAAGCAGATGCGGAAAAAATCAAAAAAGAGGCAGATGAAAAAGAAACCTCCGAACAGGCAGAACTTGCTGAGCAGTTAGACGAATATGAAAAACAAACCGAAGTTCTCGCTCAAAAATCCGGTGAAGAGCGAAAGATGCGTCTGTTGGCTGCTGCGAGAATGGAGATTGCCAAAGACTTTTTAGGCGAGAAAAGAAAAATACTCGATGAGGTTTTTGAACAGGCCAAGATACAATTCACAAACCTGCCGGACGAAGAATACCGAAACGTTATGGCCCAACTGATGAAGAAAGCAACCGAGAGCGGTGACGAAGAGGTCATTATCGATAAGAAAGAAAAGCGCCTCAACGACAAACTGATAAACCAAGTAAACCAACAATTGGGCAATAAAGGTAATTTGAAATTGTCCGAGGAGAAAGGAAACCTGGGAGCAGGTTTTATTCTCAAACGCGGCAAGATAAAAAATAATGTCTCATTACAAGTATTGCTGGAGCAGGCACGAAAAGAACTGGAAATTGAATTAGCGAAAGAGTTGTTCGTATCTCGCGACTCGTGAATCGAGATGCGATATACGAAAGGAATAAATGACTGAGGTTGCTGAACAAGCTATTTTGGATTTTTACATGTATCCGGCTATCGGTGCCGACGACTGGCGATATACGTTCCATACAGCCTGGGTGCGGGCGCTCGAGATAGAGATGCTCAGTAAAGCAGTTCTGCTGGATATGGCTAATGCGGAGAACTTCGAGCAGGCGGCTGATTTGCTCGGCTCAACTGAATATGCCGTCGGCAGGAGCGGTAAAAACTTTGCAGAGGTCGAGAACATTTTGCAACAGCGAAGAACGGCGGTGCGAAAGCTGTTTGCAGAGTTGATGATTGATGAGCCGATTACAGAGCTTTTTAGAACACGAGATGATTTTGCGAATATGCGATTGGCGCTTCGGCGGACACTTACAGAAAAGCCGGTAGGGACCGATTACAGCAATGACGGTAATGTGCCGGCTGAAATCTTCGAGGAAGTATTCGAGCAGGAAAATTATACTCTGCTGCCCCTTCATATGCGGGAGGCGATAGAAAGGGCGGTCCTTGCCTACTATCAAAACAAGGACATACGTCAGATTGATTATGCAATCGATAGTGAACAGGCGCAATACAATCTCTGGAAAGCGCAACAATTAAAGAGCGATTTTTTGACGGGGCTTTTCGGAATGCAGATTGATTTGACGAACATACGCACAATGCTCAGGCTCAAATTCACAGAATCAGAGCAGCGCAGCGTTTTCCTCAAAGGCGGATACGTTGAGATAGAGCAATTAAAACACGGGCTCGATATCGGCTATGAAACATTGGCGCAGTTGTTTTTTGCAACGCCCTATTTTGAAGTTGTCGAACTGGGCGCAAATTACTTTATGTCGAATAAATCTTTCTTAAAGACCGAACAGCAGTGTGAAAAACACTTAATGGGATTTTTAAAAACAACGACACAAATTACCGCCGGGCCGCAGCCGGTCATATCCTATCTGTTAATGAAGGAAAATGAAATTAGGCAGGTTCGGTTGATACTAACAGCAAAAAAGAATGCTCTGGAGACAAGACTTATTCTGGACCGTTTGGGCGAATAAAAATGGAAGGTAAAGTAGCAGTTTTGGGTGACGCAGATTTTGTGATGCCGTTTTCGGCGCTCGGCCTTGACACATATGCAGTCAGTCAGTCAACCGAAGAAATCATCGCCACTGCGAAAGAAATAATCGAAAGCACATACGCCCTTATAGTGGTGGCCGAGAATATAGCGCCGATAGTCGAAGACGCTTTCTCGGCCCAGCAAAATACTGCGATTCCCTGTATTGTGGTTGTGCCTTTTACCACCGAATCCGAGGGATTTGCGACAAGGGACTTAGGCAAAGTGCTGAAAATGGCTACGGGTATTAACATTTTGGGTGAATGAGTAAATGAGTCTACGCATCCACGCATTTACGCATTTACGCATTTACGAAAGGTTCTGACAATGAGTGAAGCACGAAAAGGCAAAATAGTCAAAGTTGCAGGGCCGGTTGTTGTCGCCGAGGGAATGGCCGGGGCCCGAATGTATGACGTTGTTCGCGTCGGCAAACTGAGCCTGATAGGCGAGATTGTTGAACTGAATGGTGATTTTGCGTCAATCCAGGTTTATGAAGAGACCGGCGGTATCGGGCCGGGTGAGCCCGTGGTCGATACAGAAGCACCATTAAGCGTTGAATTAGGGCCGGGGCTGATTGAAAGTATCTATGACGGTATCCAAAGGCCGCTGAATGTTCTTTATGGCGTCGAAGGCGAATTTATGAGCAGAGGCAGTGAGCAGCCGGGCCTGAACAGAGAAAAGAAATGGCATTTTAAGCCGGTCGTCGATAATGGAACGAAAGTAGATGCGGGAGATATAATAGGCGAAGTTCAGGAAACAACGCTGGTGATACAGAAGATTATGGTGCCGGCCGGTATAAATGGAACGCTTGAGGATATTTCGGAAGGTGATTACACAGTCGAAGAGACAATCGGAGTGGTAAATTGTGAAGACGGCAGCAGGGCCGAACTGAAACTGATGCAGAAATGTCCTGTGCGAGGTGCCAGGGAGACAAAAGGCCGGCTCGCACCAAACGACCTGCTTATCACAGGCCAGCGAGTAATCGATGCGTTCTTCCCCATCTCCAAGGGCGGAACCGCCTGTGTGCCGGGACCTTTCGGAACAGGCAAAACTGTTGTCCAGCATCAACTGGCTAAATGGGTCAATGCGGAGATTGTGGTTTATGTCGGCTGCGGCGAGCGCGGAAATGAAATGACCGATGTCTTAACGGAGTTCCCGGAATTGAAAGACCCATATTCGGGTGAACCCTTAATGAAAAGGTCGGTACTGATTGCCAATACGTCAAATATGCCTGTGGCGGCAAGAGAAGCCTCGGTCTATACAGGGATTACCATAGCTGAGTACTTCCGTGATATGGGCTATACAGTGGCATTGATGGCCGACAGCACAAGCAGGTGGGCAGAAGCAATGAGAGAAATATCGACCCGTCTGGAAGAGATGCCGGCCGAAGAAGGTTACCCCGCCTATCTGGGGGCCCGAATCGCAGCGTTCTATGAGAGGTCCGGACGGGTAGAGTGCATCGGCAATCCACAGCGAGAAGGAGCTCTTTCGGTTATCGGTGCGGTGAGTCCGCCGGGCGGTGATTTGTCGGACTCGGTGGTCCAGGCGACACTGCATGTAGTTAAGGTTTTCTGGTCGCTGCAGGCACGGCTCGCCTACCAAAGACACTTTCCGGCAATCGATTGGCTGACAAGCTATTCATTCTATAAAGAACACCTGAAGAACTGCTTCGAAGACAAGGAGCAGGGCCAGGAGATGGAAGCGATGACGGTAGAGGCGATGGGTCTGCTTGAGGAGGAGGCCGAGCTTCTTGAGATTGTTCGGCTGGTCGGCGCCGAGGCCCTGTCACCACGAGACAGACTGGCACTCGAGACTACAAGGTCGATACGTGAAGACTTCCTGCACCAGAACGCCTTCCACGAAGTCGATACATTTACCTCAATGGAAAAACAGTACGAGATGCTCAAAATGGTGCTGCACTTCCACAAGCAGGCAACGGAGGCGATAAAAGCCGAAGTTGAAACGGCACAAATATTCAAATTGGCTGTGCGTGAGGAAATCGCAAGGGCAAAATATATTCCCCAGGATGATATAAGCAAAATCGCAGGGATAAGGGAAACAATTGACGAACAAATGAAACAATTGCAGACCTCCACTGTGTCTTGAAATACGAAATAGGAGACAGAGATGCTCAAAGAATATCAAACAGTAACAAGTATCGCCGGGCCGTTGATGATGGTCGAGATGGTCGATGAGGCCAAGTATGGTCATATCGTCGATATCGAATTAGGTGACGGGTCGGTTCGTCACGGCCAGATTCTGCAGGTGGAAAACGACAAAGTCCTCGTGCAGGTCTTCGAGGGAACAAGTGGTATCGACGTTAATGACAGTACTGCACGCTTTCTCGGTAAACCGCTGGAACTGGCGCTATCGGTGGACATGTTAGGCAGGGTCTTTAGCGGGCTGGGTGAACCAAAAGACGGCGGCCCGCCTATCATCGGCGAGAAACAAATGGATATTAACGGCTTGCCGATTAATCCATACGCTCGTGACTATCCGAACGAATTTATCCAGACGGGTATATCGACAATTGACGGTTTGAATCCGCTCGTGCGCGGTCAGAAGCTGCCGGTGTTTTCCGGTGCGGGCCTGCCACACGACAATATAACGGCACAGCTTGCCCGCCAGGCCACGGTTTTGGGTAAAGGCGAAGAATTTGCCGTTGTTTTTGCAGCGATGGGCATTACGTTTGAAGCAGCCCAGTTCTTTATCGACGACCTTGAAGAGACCGGCGCCATCGAGCGGGCGGTTATGTTCGTCAATCTTGCGAACGACCCGGCAATTGAGCGGATAGCAACACCAAGATTTGCTCTTACCGCTGCCGAATACCTCGCTTACGAAAAGGACATGCACGTTTTGGTAATATTAAATGATATGACGAATTACTGTGAGGCACTTCGGGAAATCAGTGCTGCCCGAAAAGAGGTGCCGGGCCGGCGCGGCTATCCCGGTTATCTTTACACGGACCTTGCAACGGTTTATGAAAGGGCCGGCCGAATCAAAGGCAAAAAAGGCTCTATTACGATGGTGCCGGTGCTGACGATGCCTGAGGACGACAAAACCCATCCGGTGCCGGACCTGACCGGCTATATTACCGAGGGGCAGATTATTCTCTCTCGTCCGCTGCACAGAAAAGCGATTTCTCCGCCGGTCGATGTTTTGCCGAGTCTGTCACGGCTTAAGGATAAAGGCATCGGTGAAGGCAAAACACGCGAAGACCATGCAGACCTTTATAACCAGCTTTACGCCGCTTATGCCCGCGGTAAAGAGGCACAGGAGCTGGCGACGATTATGGGCGAAGCAGCCCTTTCAGAAGAAGATAAAAAGTATATGGAGTTTGCAAATAAGTTCGAGGCCCAATATGTCTCGCAGGATTATTATGAAAACCGCACAGTGGAAACAACTCTGAATCTGGGTTGGGAACTGCTGAGTATGTTCGAAAACGTCGAGCTCAAGCGAATCGATATCAAACTTATTGAAAAGTATATGCCGAAGTTCCGTAAAGAGACCGACAGCAAATCACAGACAACTGCCGAAGCAGAAAACGAGACCTAAACGGAAGAGGAACAAGCAAAGGAACCCGACTAAATGTTAGCAAATGTTAATGCAACACGAATGGAGCTGTTACGGCTTCGCAGACGTGTGGCACTTGCCAGTCGCGGCCATCATCTGCTGAGCGAAAAAAGGGACGAGATTTCCCGGCAGTTAATTAAAATCGCCAGGGAGATTCAGCCGCTTCGCAGACGCGTGGAGACCGAGCTGCTGGAGACCTGCCGTCGTTTTATGCTGGCCCGTGCGACAATGGAGCCGGAAGATACGAAAGCTGCGCTGGAGGTGCCGACAAAAAAGTTCAGCCTGGCCATTAAGTTCGCCAGCATAATGAGTGTAAAAGTGCCGCATCTGAGCAAGGAAATGTCAGGCGAAATCATCTCTTACGGATTTGCAGCAACATCAGGCGAGCTGGACGTTGCGTTAATGGCACTCGAAAGGGCTTTTGACCATCTAATCGAATTAGCTGAAAAAGAAAAACAGGCCCGTCTTCTCGCAATCGAACTGCAGATGACCCGCCGAAGAGTTAATGTGCTCGAACACGTTGTCATTCCTGAACTGCACGAAACCATCAAATTCATTTTCGACAAACTCGCCGAAGCAGAGCGCGACAATACCAGCAGATTAATGAAAATAACCGACATCATCCGCGCCTGATTTATCGACTCAATCATAATACATCCTACAGGCGGCCCTTTAGCCTTCCAATAAAAATCTTCTGCTGTTGTCAATGCAGCACACTCCATTTCATCGTCAAAGCAGCTATAACCGGCACCACCTGCTCTGCACACAAATCCAGCCCGATAATTTGGCAAAAGCATTTTATTCCTTATACTTTATATGGGGTTGAATTCGCCGGTAGAGCAAAGAAAGAAAATAGTCAATTTCAAGTTAAAGTCGAGAGCTAAATTACACGAACATAAATGTGTTGTTTGTTGATATGGATGGAGTGTGATTTTTTAAACCTCTTCAAACACCCAACTGTTGGAAGGTCTTACTTCCACCGATACGGATGAGGGAATTTTGTGATGAAAAGGACAAAAGCACTATTGGCCAAACAAAGGGCCGGTAAAAATATCATTGTAGTTTTGGTATGCACTTTAGTTCTCCTTAATGCGGCTGCAGCCGGCGGCAAAACCAGCGTCAGAAAAAAAGGGTTCTCGTGCAACGGGCTTCGCTCAATGGCAAGGGTTTATATGGCCTACGGCGATTATACAAAAGCCCAGCCCTTTGTAGAGCAGGCCCTGTCTCTGGCAAAAAAAACCAATGCCTCCAATACTCAACTTGCTTCGTGTCTGATTGACCTGGCGTATGTGTACGAGAAGCAGGGCAAATTGGTTCTTGCCGAAAAAATGTGTGATATGGGGCTGAGACTACAGGAAAAGGCCTATTATAAAACCCATCCATACGTGGCAATGACACTGCGGATTTTAAGTACAATTTATCAAGGTCAGGGCAAATATCGCCAGGCCCGGCCTTTACTCGACAGGGCAATGGTAATTATGAAAAAGAACCACCCGACAGATGAGCAGGCTACTGCTCCATTTAAGGTGGATATTGCCAATTTGCTCACAGCACAGGGAAACTTTGCTCAGGCCGAGACTTATTTTCTGCAGGCAATCGAGTCACTCAACGAAAGCTACGGCCCAAAACATCTTTACACCGCGGGTGTCCTCGGCGATTTGGCAGGATTATATATGCTGCAGGGAAGATACGACGAAGCGGAAAAGCTGATTGAACAAACACTGCCAATCCAGGAGAAAATTTACGGCCCCGAACACCATCTTTTAACTCCGACGTGGCTGACAATGGCCGGAATTTACCAGTCAAAGAAAAACTACGCGCAGGCGGAAAAGCTCCTTCAAAAAGCCCTTATCACAGTGGAAAAGAAACAGGGAGCCGAACATCCACTTACAGGAAGGATTTTGAGCCGGCTTGGAGAATTATATCTGGCAGAGAAGCAGTACAGCCAGGCCGATGATGTTTGTCGACAGGCAGTGAAAGTGCTGGAAAATTCGCTTGGTGCAGACAACGATTGTACAGCAATGGCCTTTAATAACCTGGCGAGACTGTATATTCATCAGGGTAAATACACCGAAGCGCAAAAGCTGTGTCAAAAAGCATTGGATACACTTCAAAATACTCTTGGGCCCAACCACCCCAATGTCGTAAAGGTGCTGGAAACAATAGCCCAGTTGAACAACAGGACTGAAAAGACAATAAAGGTTGCAAAACTGGATTAGAATGCCGAAAAAGCCGAACACAGCTAAACGAAATAATCATAATAGAAAAGCCCGCCTCTTAAAGAGGCGGGCTTTTTATTTCTAAGTCAGCTTGTCTATTCTGTCGGTTTATAGTCCCGCTAAACGGGCCTCAATGTAAGCAACAATATTTGCATTTTCCGCGATACCTGCGCCGTATTTTTCCATAGCAAACACTGTGGAATCACCTACCGGCGCGCCCAATCCCGTCTCCAGAACAGTAACATACTCGACAAAAGCATCAATGTATCCCTCTACTGAGGCATACTGAGTTCCTGCAGCAGCAGCTTCGAATGTCATAGCAATCGACGCTCCCATTTCCGGAGTGAAGGGTGCATCGGCCGGAGCCAGCGCGTTAAACGCCTGAATCGTTGCAGCCATCACGGAACCGTCTTCATCCCTTAGGATTCGAGCGGCGTCTATGAGTCTTGCACAGGCCTGGCAAGGATGTATATCCGGATTAACTGCAAGAGCGTTTGCTATAGAAACCTGAATAGTTTCTGCTGTAATTCCAAGTTCGCTTGCTGCCGCTTGAGTTTCAGCAGGACAGCCGGATATCATCGGAAGTTGCAGGTCGGGGAATGGTGTCGCTGGACCTTCAAATAATTCAAGCACCCAGGCCGGAGCATCCGGACCGATATCGGGATTGTCGGCACCGGCGCCGCGGAGGACATAAGAATCCGGATTGCCATACCAAAGTATCGATTTAGCAGCTGCGCTCATAGCATACGGGAGTCGTCCAACCGCGTCCTGGAGCCATTCGCTTACACGCGAACACACCTCCAGATGGTCTCCGACATCGCCGGCTTCCAGGGATGCTTCAAACAAACCACCCGGCACGCCACCGTCAAATGTTACAGCATTCCATGCATCGATTACCATTGCTCCCTTGGGCACACATTCCCAGTGTCCTCCATTAGGCCTTACAACTTCATTAGTAGTAACCTGACCATTGGGCAATCCATCCTCGACCCACTCAGCGGACATGATGCTGACCGGTGCACTGACATCGACATCACCAGTTGTGCTGGCGACATAAATTGCCAGGTCGAACGGGTCGCCCTGGTCTCTCGGGATAGCAGGAGGAACCGGACCCGGAGGGAAACTGCCGTCATAATCCAGGAAGTTAATACCATAACGGTCATCAACAGTTCCGTCACTGTAGTATGTTCCACAAGCCTTGAGCTCGGCACCCGTACCTAACTTCAAGTCTTCTGCACTCATAATGAGAATCGCCGCTTTACCCGGGCCGTAGGGCAGGTCAACGCCAATACCCAGGGCATCGTCAGAACGGCCGGTTATGGCAAC
>CAYXPG010000079.1:0-8589 GCA_964467205.1 uncultured Pirellulales bacterium
GCCCTCTCCGTTATATTCGATATGTTTGCCCTAAGCTCCTGAATTCGAACGGATTATATTACAGCCTCTGGGCAAAACGGACGCTGCTTGCGTATATACCGCGTGCCTTGCCGGGCCTTAACCCATATCGTCGGACCATTTTCTGCTAAATCAAGGCTTGCAACCAAAAATAGTTTGGTTACAATAGCGAACGGCGTATGCTTAAATTAAAGGCAAGCATTTAACATTTAAGGAGGTATCCAAATGCCTGAGGATATAATTGGAAAGGTATCAGATTTCTTTGCCCAACCTGTAGTAGCCGGTATCGAGTTAACAGCAGCTTTGAAAGTTGGGGATAAAATCCACATTAAGGGTCATACTACCGACCTTGAAATGAATGTTGACTCAATGCAGATTGATAACGTACAGGTTCAGGAGGCTAAAGCAGGAGACTCTATTGGAGTAAAGCTCAGCGAGCGGGTACGAAACGGGGATACAGTCTATAAGGTTACCGACTAAATTGCAGCTTGCACTCAAGAATGGGTCAACCTCAAAATTGTTTAAAGAATCTTTAGACTGCGCAGGATTTGAAATTGCCGGCAATGGCGAGCGAAGCGGAGGGGTCCCATTTTACGATAAACTGCAAAATGGCAGCCCAAGCAATCTCTATTCTTAAGCTTGAGATAGCCATGTCGCTGCGCTTCTCTTAACGCTTTCTTGGAAAGCTGCTGGTCATTACAGATTGAGCGTGGATTATAAATAATATACTCACCATTAGGGGGGCTGTACACCCGAAACCGGCAATGCTGCCGGTGGCAAGTTCAGCAAGTAATACTTACCGTGGCACTCCTTGCGGTATATAACCGAACATATTGTCAATAAAAGGGCTATATAAAAAAAGTAAGGTTGATTTTCAGCCGATAATTATATGGATATCGAAACATCGCAGCTTGCGCTGTGCCGTTATCCATATAGAGACGGCTTCAGCTATTTTTGCATTTGAGGAAAAGGGATGTCAAAAGTTCCGAAGGATATGGGTTTGTATGAGGCCAGACGTGAACACGATGGCTGTGGTATCGGTGCGGTCGTAAACATCTCCGGCAAGCGCGACCATTCAATCATCGAATACGGCAAAGAGATACTAATTAATTTACACCATCGCGGAGCGGCCGGCGCTGATGAGGTCACAGGTGATGGTGCGGGGATTCTATTTCAGATTCCACACGAGTTTTTTCCCGCCGAGTGCAAAAAACTGGGCTTTTCTTTACCTGAGCCGGCACAATACGGGGTAGGTATGGTATTCGGTCCACAGGATGCAGGGCTTCGCCGGCAGTGTGATGAAATTCTGGAAGCTGCGATTGTCCATTACGGAATGAAGGTTCTTGGTTGGCGGGACGTGCCGTTTTCCAACGATTGTCTCGGCCGAATTGCTCTGGAGGCTGAACCCACTATCAAACAGGTTTTCGTTGATGCCGCCGGTTTGAAAAATGAAATGTTAGAGCGGCATTTGTTTCTGGCACGCAAACGGGCTGAAAGACTCGTTACAGAGAAGTTCGGCGAGGAGGGGCAGGACTTCTATGTAACTTCACTTTCACACAGGACAATCTGCTACAAAGGGATGTTTATGGCCTGGCAGTTGTTCAGCTATTATCCAGACCTTGCTGATGAACGTTTGAAGTCGGCCCTTGCGATTGTTCACCAGCGTTACAGCACGAATACTTTTCCCAACTGGCGTCTTGCCCAGCCGTTCCGCTGTGTGGCTCACAACGGCGAGATTAATACACTCAGCGGTAATCGTAATTGTCTGCAGGCCCGCGAGGCGAAAATGGCCGGCAAAGTATTCGGTGATGACCTTAGTGACCTGTTTCCAATTTTGACTCCCGGAGCAAGTGACTCGGCGTGTTTCGACAATATGCTTGAGCTTTTGATACGGGCAGGCAGAAGTCTGCCGCATTCTATGATGATGATGATACCCGAAGCCTTTGGTCTGGACTATCACATCAGCAGGGACAAACGGGCATTTTATGAGTATCACGCATCGATAATGGAGCCGTGGGACGGGCCGGCGGCTATGGTATTTACGGACGGACGATTCATCGGCGGAACGCTCGACCGCAATGGTTTGAGACCCTGCCGTTACCTTGTTACTACTGATGGGCTGGCGATTTTTGCCAGTGAGGCCGGGGTCGTGGAATTTGAGCCGGAAAAAATTCACAGAAAAGGACGCCTGCGCCCGGGGCGTATGTTTCTTGTTGATACGGCCGAAGGGCGAATCATTACAGACAACGAAATAAAAAGCAAGGTTGCCAGGCGAAAGCCTTACCGCAGATGGCTTGATGAAAACAGAATTGAGCTTCGCGGGCTTTTTGAAGCCCCCAAACGTGTAAGAAGTGACCCTGAGACCATAGCTCAAAGGATGCGGGCCTTCGGGTATAATCGTGAAGAGCTCAGGATGGTTCTGACCCCAATGGCCGTCTATGGTCAGGAACCAATAGGCTCGATGGGTAATGACGCGCCGCTTGCTGTATTGTCTGAGAGACCGAAGCTGCTGTTTAATTACTTCAAACAGCTCTTTGCACAGGTAACGAATCCTCCGATTGACCCGCTTCGGGAAGGATTGGTTATGAGTTTGATGATGTTTACAGGCAGGCGTGAAAATATCCTTGATGAAACTCCACAGCATTGCAAACAGCTTGAGCTGCCCCATCCTATCCTGACCAATGAAGACATAGAACGGCTGCGGACGGTCAACCGTGAAGACTTTAAAGTAACCACTATTCCGGCGGTTTTCGAGGCCGGGACATCGGACGCAGCAGAAAGTCTTCGAGCCGGGCTGGATTCACTGGTCAATCGGGTAGAAGAAGCCATCAAAGACGGCGCTTCAGTGATAATTGTCAGCGACCGCCAGGTTTCACCGACAAAGGCGGCAATTCCGTCGCTTCTGGCAACATCGGCTCTTTACCACGGTATGCTCGACAGAGGACTTCGTTCTCAGGCCGGGTTGATTATTGAGAGCGGGGAGCCGAGAGAGGTTATGCATTTCTGTCTTTTATGCGGCTATGGCGCTAACGCCGTCAACCCATACCTGGTATTTGAGGCGCTTGATGAGTTACACCGCCAGGGCGAACTGCCGGAAAATATGGAGCCGGTTCAGATAGCGGATAATTACATCGCTGCGGTCAAAAAAGGCATTTTGAAAACAATGAGCAAGATGGGCATATCAACGCTTCGCAGCTATCATACAGCCCAGTTATTTGAGGCAATCGGGTTGAATCGTGATTTTATTGATAAATATTTTACCGGAACCAGTTCACGTATTGGCGGAGTGGGACTCGAAGAAATCGCAAAAGAGGCCCTTGCCCGTCATAAGGCGGCGTTTGATGGACGTCCTGCAGGGGCACTTGATTTGGATTTCGGCGGTGAATATCATTTCAGACACGAAGGACAGCGGCATCT
This sequence comes from uncultured Pirellulales bacterium, assembly GCA_964467205.1. Lineage (GTDB taxonomy): Bacteria > Planctomycetota > Phycisphaerae > Sedimentisphaerales > Anaerobacaceae > CAYXPG01. Next base: position 3,436 of record CAYXPG010000079.1, read on the forward strand.
CTGGAACCCGACTACAGTATCGAAACTCCAGCATGCAGTTAAATTGAACGATGCAAATGCCTATGCTGATTATGCAGAGGCGGTAAATGACCAGTCGAAAAATCTTTATACATTGCGCGGGCTCTTTGAGTTTGTCGGCAGCGAGCCAATAGCCCTTGACGAAGTGGAGCCTGCCGAGAAGATAGTAAAGAGATTTTGCACCGGCGCAATGAGTCATGGTTCGATAAGCAAGGAAGCGCACGAGTGTTTGGCCGTTGCGATGAATCGTCTGGGGGCAATGAGTAACACCGGTGAAGGAGGTGAGGACCCATCCCGTTATACATCCGAGCCCAACGGCGACTCAAAAAACTGTGGTATCAAACAGGTTGCCAGCGGCAGATTCGGTGTTACCATAAACTATCTTGCCCACGCTAAGGAGCTGCAGATAAAGATAGCTCAGGGCGCCAAGCCGGGTGAAGGCGGCCAACTGCCGGGACATAAGGTAACAGATGAAATCGCCCGGTTAAGATACTCGACGCCCGGTGTAACGCTTATTTCGCCGCCGCCTCATCACGATATTTATTCGATTGAGGATTTAGCACAGCTTATTTACGACCTCAAGTGCAGCAATCCGGGCGTGAAAGTTTCGGTAAAACTTGTTGCCGAAGTTGGAGTCGGCACAATTGCCGCCGGTGTTGCAAAAGGTAATGCTGACGAGATTCTTATCAGCGGTCATGACGGCGGGACGGGGGCAAGCCCGCTTTCCTCGATTAAGCATACCGGCTGTCCGTGGGAGCTCGGACTGGCTGAAACCCAACAGGTGCTTGTGATGAACGAACTGCGGGAGAGAATCAGAATTCAGGTTGACGGCCAGATAAAAACCGGCAGGGACGTCGTCGTAGCGGCACTGCTTGGGGCGGACAGATTTGGTTTCGGCACCGCTGCTCTTGTTGCCCTTGGGTGTACACTGTTGCGAAAGTGTCACGAAGGCGCCTGTCCGTTTGGAATTGGGACGCAGGACCCGGAGCTTAGAAAACGATTTGCGGGAAAGCCCGAATATATCGAAAGATTTATGTACTTTGTCGCCGAAGAAGTCCGCCGGATTATGGCCGAACTTGGCTTTGGGAAATTCGAAGATATGGTCGGCAAAGTTAATCGGCTTTGTGTTCGCAGGGCAATTGACCACTTCAAGGCGAAAGGGTTGGACTTTTCAGGCATATTTAATCAGTCGGAACTTTTCGAAAAGAACTCTGCGGGAGTATGTAGTGTTCAGCCGACTAAAATTGACGACCACCTTGATTGGCAGCTTTTGGAAAAAGCCAAAGATGCTGTCGAAAGGAAAAAGAAGACTGTAATCGAAATACCTATCCGCAATACGAACCGGACGGTAGGTACAATTTTGAGTAATCGTATAGTTCAGAAATACGGCCCCGAGGGCCTGCCTGACAACACGCTGGAAATTGTTTTTCACGGTTCGGCCGGACAAAGCTTCGGTGCGTTCTTAGTTCGTGGTGTAACCTTGAGGTTGATAGGCCAAAGCAATGACTATGTTGGCAAAGGGCTTTCCGGTGGTCGAATCGCTGTTCAGACCCCTCAAAAGTCGCCGTTTATGGCCAGTGAGAATATTATAGTCGGCAATACCTTGCTTTACGGCGCAACGTCCGGCGAGGTCTTTATTAACGGTATGGCAGGCGAAAGGTTCTGTGTTCGCAACAGTGGAGCGACGGCGGTTGTTGAAGGTCTCGGCGACCATGGCTGTGAGTATATGACCGGAGGAGTGGTTGTGGTGCTTGGGAAGACCGGGTGTAATTTTGCGGCAGGTATGAGCGGAGGCATAGCGTATGTGCTTGATGAGATACAGCTTTTTGATACGCTCTGCAATCTTGACCTGGTGGAGCTGGAGAGCGTCTGGAAGGAAAAAGACAAAAATCTCCTGCTTGATTTGATTGAGCGCCATTTGAAGTGGACTAACAGCAAACGTGCGCAGCAAATCCTGGAGGCCTGGCCGGATATGGTGGGAAAATTTGTAAAAGTCGTCCCGATAGATTATCGCAAAGCCCTGGAGAAAATGCGCGCAGCCGAAGAGCGATATACGGAAACAACACCTGCAACCGAGGAGGTGTTCTGATGGGCCAATCCAAAGGCTTCTTAAAATATAAGCGCAAAGATGTTGGTCACCGGCCAATCGAGCAGCGCATCGGCGATTTTGCCGAGCTCGAGCTGCCTCTTACGCCTGATAATATAAGCCAGCAGGCGGCAAGGTGTATGGACTGTGGAATACCATTTTGTCACGCTGTTGGTTGTCCGCTTCAAAATTCGATACCCGACATTAGCGAGCTGATATACAAGGGGCGTTGGGAGCAGGCCTGCAAAAATCTTCATTCAACTAATAACTTTCCGGAAATAACAGGACGCCTCTGTCCCGCACCGTGTGAGGCGGCCTGTACCCTCGCCGTCAACGATGAACCTGTTCTTATCAGGCATATAGAATACCAGATTGTCGAGCGGGGGTTTGAGCGGGGATGGATTGAGCCGCTGCCGGCTGAGCATAAAACACAAAAGCGGGTTGCAGTGATTGGTTCAGGACCTGCGGGTTTGGCCGCCGCGCAGCAACTGGCCCGGGCTGGACACGATGTGGTGGTCTTCGAAAAAAATGAACAGGCAGGTGGACTCCTGCGATATGGCATTCCGGATTTCAAACTTGAAAAACATATCATCGAACGCAGACTCAAACAGTTGGTTGCCGAGGGGGTTGAGTTCCAGACCGGCGTTAGTGTGGGGGAAGATATCTCCGCTCGTTATCTGCAAAAAATGTTCGATTGCATTTGTTTGACGATGGGAGCAGGCCGGCCCAGAGACCTTGCTGTCCAGGGCAGAGGACTCGAAAACGTTTTATTTGCCGTAGATTACTTGACTACCCGGAACAGGATTTGTTCCGGTGAGTCAAAAGATGAATCCGGTTTAATTACAGCCAAAGACAAAGTTATAATCGTAATAGGCGGCGGTGATACGGGCGATGACTGTGTAGGCACTGCTCGTCGGCAGGGGGCCAAGGAGATATATCAGTTGGAAATTTTGCCGAAGCCGCCTCAGCAGCGTCCATCCGATACGCCCTGGCCGATGTGGCCGCGAATTATGCGGACATCAACTTCGCACGAGGAAGGCTGCCGGCGACGCTGGAGTGTGATGACCAAAAAATTAACCGGTAAGGGGATTCGCTTCGAGCAATTGCACGGCTGTGAAGTGGAATGGCTCAATGAGACAGGCGACTGGAAGCTGAAAGAACTGCCGGGTACGGATTTCGTTATCAAAGCCGACCTTGTGATTTTAGCTCTTGGGTTTTTGCACGTTATTCAAACGGGCCTGATAAAAGATTTGAAATTGAAACTTGACGGCCGGGGTAATATTGCTGTAGATAATTATCAGACAAGCAGGCCCTGGGTATTTGCCGCCGGCGATTCCGTCGATGGGGCTTCATTAGTCGTGAGTGCGATTAACAGTGGACGGGCAGTAGCGGCAGCTATCGATAAATGGCTCAGAGAAAAAACTTAGGAGTTGGATAACGTTGCGAGTGGCGTTGGGACAGTTTAATGCCTTGGTGGCCGATATTGAAGGCAATGCCCAGAAGATGCGAACTCTCTACGCTGAAGCGATTGAGCTTGGGATGGATGTCTTGGTTTTTCCTGAAATGTGCATCTGCGGCTACCCGCCGGAGGACCTGCTGCTGAAAGAACACTTCTTAAGCGATAATCGAAAGGCCCTTGAAAACCTGGCAGCCGACTGTCCACAGAAAACCGTCATCGCAGGTTTTGCGGAAATAAACAAAGGTAAATGTTTCAATTCAATTGGAGTGCTGCAAAATGGCCGGGTGAAAAAAATTTATCGCAAGAGTCTTCTGCCTAATTATGGAGTATTTGATGAGCAAAGGTATTTTCAGCCCGGCAGCGGGCCTGTTGCTGTTGACATTAATGGTATGACTGTGGTACTTACAATTTGTGAAGATATATGGCAAATCGAATGGCTGGAAAAAACTCTAAAAGACATCCCGCATATAGACGTAATCATAAACATTTCCGCATCACCTTTTCATGTCGGCAAAATCGATGAAAGGCGGTTTGTGCTCAGCCGATGTGCAAAACATTTTAACTGCGCTCTTGCGCATTGTAATCTTATTGGAGGCCAGGATGAGCTGGTCTTTGACGGCAGAAGTATGTTTCTGGACCCCAAAGGAACGGTTGTAAGCCAGGCAAAGGCCTTTGCCGAGGATTTATTGGTGGCCGATATAAAATTGGTTGGCGGCAAAGACCTGCAGGTCATAAACGTCAAGGCCGACAAACAATATCCCGGTACTGAGTCGATGGATGTGAAAGCTGAAGTTTATAAATCACTGGTGCTTGGAACCAGAGATTATGTGGTTAAAAACGGCTTTACAAAAGTCGTAATCGGACTTAGCGGCGGGATAGATTCTTCGCTGACGGCTGCTGTTGCGGTAGATGCTCTCGGACCGGAAAACGTGGTCGGCGTAACAATGCCGTCAAAGTTTAACAGCCCGGATACGATAAAAGACGCCAAAAAATTAGCTGATAATCTGGGAATTAGGCTTCATACAATCCCAATAGAAGATGTGCTCGATAAATTCAATGAAACTTTAGGTGCGCTCGACGGCTGGAATGACGAAGGCGTTGCTTATGAGAACCTTCAGGCCAGGATACGCGGATGCATTTTGATGTCACTCAGCAACCAGTTTTCATATCTGGTGTTGACTACCGGAAACAAAAGTGAGACAGCGGTCGGTTATTCTACTCTTTATGGTGATACGGCCGGAGGGTTTGCCGTAATAAAGGATGTGCCCAAGACGATGGTTTATCGATTGGCAGAGTATGTAAACGAAACTCATCAACGCCGGATTATTCCTGTCAGCGTGATTAAACGACCTCCCAGCGCCGAACTCAAAGAAGGCCAGAAGGACAGCGATTCGCTGCCGGACTATGAACTGCTCGACAGAATACTTAAGGGTTATATCGAAGAAGATAAATCAGCACAGCAACTGGCCGATGAAGGGTTGCCAAAAAACGTTGTTGACCGCATCTTACGGATGGTTGACCTCAATGAATACAAGAGGAGACAATCTCCGCCCGGCGTCAAAATTACGCCAAAGGCCTTTGGCAAAGACAG
>CAYXPG010000080.1:0-8572 GCA_964467205.1 uncultured Pirellulales bacterium
AAGCCCTACAGAGGCGAATAAAGCCGCATTTGCCTCCACTTTTAAATTATTAAAACAATTGTAACATAAATAGTCGGTTTTACAAAAACTATTTTCATTTATTATTTACTATTGACGATTTACTATTAAGGTGAGGATTCGGTTAGAAAACCAGTGCGATGAAGAGCAGCAGGAAAAGTACACTGAACTCGAGAAACTCGAAAAACACCGCCGACAGGCAATAATAAATGCCGGAAAGTAAATTTTTTTTTCTTAACAATATGACTAACCCACTATTTTGCAGAAGCTTTTGAATTTTAAGATAAGGAGAAAAAAGCATGAATTCACGCAGGATTAATATCATTTTATTAATAGCTATTTCCCTGGCCGCATCCGCACCGGCGGATAAACCCCCCAAATCGCCGCCATCTAAAAAAGAGCTGTGGGCTGAAAAGCATAACAGGGAAAAATTTGCCGAGATAGTAAAGGGAAATTTTAATCCGGCTATTGAAAAGATGAACAAATACCTCGCCAAAGAACCCAATGACCAGGAATCTATGTTCGGGATGACTGCAGCATACGCTCAGAAGCAGGATATCGCCAAAGCGATGAAATGGATGAAAAGGAGCCTTGCAGCAGGCATTTCCTTTGAAAGATTTCTGGCAGGCCCAAGGGACCTGCTGCTGCCCTTGACAGCAAGTGACCAATTTAAGGAATTCGCCAAAGATAAAAACATCGAACTGCTGCACGGCCCAATGTTAGGCTGTCTGGCCCCCACCGGCGCAAAGTTCTGGGTTCGAACCGTAAGAGAGGTCCCCGTCAGCGTACTCGTTAGCGAATCGAAGAACATGGCCTCTGCCATCGAATCGGCCCAAGTCAAAACCAACCCTGACAGAGAATACACTGCGATAATCGCCATCGACGGACTAAAACCCAACTCAATATATTATTATCAACTCGTTATAGATGGGAAAAAACAACCGGCCCAATGGTCTTTCAGAACTACCACGCCAAAGGGTACTAAAACGAAATTCCAGATAGGTTTTGGAGGCGGAGCCAGCTATAATCCTAAAAATGAAAGGATGTGGCAAACAATTTTTTCACACAACCCCCTCGCTTTTTTGCTTTTGGGCGACAATGTCTACATCGACCACCCAACCATGCAAGCCGTGCAGCAGTACTGCTACTACCGCCGGCAGTCAAGAGACGAATTTAGAGCTTTCACCGCCGCCACCGCTATCTTTGCGATCTATGACGACCACGATTTTGCAACCAACGACAGTCACGGCGGGTCTGAAACTTTTAAGCCGTGGTGGAAGCTGCCAGTCTGGAAAACCTTCAGAAACAACTGGAACAATCCCTCCTACGGCGGAGGTGAATCTCAGCCTGGATGCTGGTTCGATTTCTCTATCGGCGACGTCGATTTCTTCATGCTCGACGGAAGATATTACCGCACTAACCCAAAGAAAAAGACCCCTTCTATGTTAGGACCTGTACAAAAAGCATGGCTGCTGGAAAAACTAAAGGCCTCCAAAGCCACTTTTAAAATTCTTGCCTCTCCCGTGCCATGGAGCAAAAACACAAAACCCGGCAGCCTCGACACATGGGATGGATTCGAACAGGAACGCGAAGACATCTTCTCTTTCATAAACAAAAATAAAATTGACGGCGTTATACTTATCTCTGCCGACCGGCATCGTTCCGACGCAAGAAAAACCGATCGAGAAAATGGTTATCCCCTTTACGAATTTGAAAGCTCGAAACTGACTAATATTCACACTCATAGGCTCGAACCGGGCAGTATTTTCGGCTACAATAAGAAATGTTCATTCGGGCTGTTAACATTCGATACGACCGCCAAGGACCCTCAAATAAACTACCAGATAGTCAACATTGACAATGAGGTTATCCACGAGCTGAAACTGAAAAAAAGCCAGTTATCGCACAAATAGTCTTTATTACTGTATAATCGCAGGTCCCACACTCAGGCCAGTGCGGGGGGGTAAATCCTGTGCCGAATGGTACACCGAATTGGATTGCACCAAATAAACTCGCTCACAACCCCACGTTTGCCGGAAAAATTCCTTGGCTGTTCCAGAAAGTTTTGTAAGATTATTGACATCGCATGGAAAAAATTATGTTCGTAACCGTTTAAATGGTCTATCACAGACCTGTGGGGAAAGATATCTACAGCAAATATATCAAATTAATAAAGGTGAAACTATGAACTCAGCAAAAAAGACCCGGCGTGACTTTCTAAAAACTTTAGGTCTTGGCGCAGTATCGTTAGTTGTCTTGGGATGTAACGATGTCTATGGCAGAAAAAAGCCTCGTTCAAATAAGCTCGCCAAAAACTCCAGGCCAAACATCCTTTACATAATGTCTGACGACCATACCGCCACTGCTATCGGCTCTTACGGTTCGAGACTTGCTAAAATCACACCAACCAAAAATATCGACCTCCTCGCAAAAGATGGAATGCTAATGGAAAATGTTTTCTGCACAAACTCCATCTGTACCCCAAGCAGAGCGACCATCCTTACCGGCCAGTACAGCCAGGCAAACGATGTTCTTACTCTGAACGGTCGGCTAAAACCCGAGAACCAGCATCTGCCGAAACTCATGAAAAAAGCCGGCTACACTACCGCCATGATAGGCAAATGGCATTTAAAAGAAGAACCTGCCGCATTCGATTATTACAACGTCCTGCCTGGACAAGGTAAATACCACAATCCAACATTCTATGAAACAGGCGATCCATGGGAAAAGAACCCGAAAAAACACACTGGACACAGCTCCGATGTTATTACAGATATATCGCTAAAATGGCTGGACAGCAGAGACAAAACAAAACCGTTCTTTCTCATGCACCACTTCAAGGCCCCACACGACATGTTCGAAAACGCACATCGCTTTGATTCTCTTTTCGAAGATGTCGATATTCCCGAACCCGAAAACCTTTGGATAACACCTGTTCACCATTCCGCAGCTACCAAAGGAATGGGAACATCCGTATCGAAGCGCTGCAAAACACGAAATATGGGCAAGTCCCTAAAAATAGACAAGACCCTACCCGACAAAGAATACACACATCAGGCATATCAGCTATACCTCAAAAGATATCTTCGCTGCGTTGCCGGCGTCGATGAAAATGTAGGCCGGCTCCTGGACTATCTCAAAAAAGAAAACCTCCTCGATAATACCATCATCATTTACACCGCTGATCAGGGCTTTATGTTAGGCGAACATGACTATATCGACAAGCGCTGGATGTACGAAGAGTCACTCCGAATGCCTTTCATCGTTCGCTACCCGAAAATGATCAAAAAAGGCCAACGCTCTGACGAGATCGTAAACAACACCGATTTCGCCCCAACGATTCTGGATTTAGCCGGCGCAAAAGCTCCGGGTTATATGCACGGCAAAAGCATAGTACCCATTCTCGAAGGAAAAACACCTGCCGATTGGCGAAAATCAACGTATTACAGATACTGGCAGCACATGGCTCACCATCGAAATCCATCTCATTTCGGCGTGCGAACTAAAAAATACAAGCTGATATTCTTCTATGGCTGCAGCTATAGAACGGTCAGAAAGAGCAAAAAGGACAAAAAAATCTATCCGAAAACTCAGCCTGGTTGGGAATTGTATGACATAAAAAAGGACCCCACCGAAATGAACAACCTTTACGGCAACCGGAAATACGCATCGGTAATCAAAGAGCTGAAAAACGAACTGCTCTCAATAAGAAAGAAATATAACGAAACGGATGAGAAGTATCCGCACATTCAAAAAATTATCGACGAATACTGGGACAAATAATTATAAGCGATAGCAAAAAGATCAAAGGCCCAAAAACTCAGCGGTTTTTCCTTTTTTTTTAAGCATTGCCTTGGCTGTTCTTGTATTTTGGCTGTTGAATTTTATCACAAAAGACATTGGCTCCCTGTGTTTGCAGGGTTAAGATTCGGTTAGAAAACCAGGGCGATGAAGAGCAGTAGGGCGGCTACGACGGCAACAAGAAGAGTGATTGATGACCATTTCAGGTATCTTGCATAAACGGGGTGGCTTTCTTCAAATTCGTAATAATATTCGTCCAAATCTGAATCTTTCGGGCGCAGGCGGAGCTTTACGTAAATGTGTGCGGCAAGGGCTATTAAGAACAGCGGCCCTGCAATGATGTAAAGAATAGAGTCCATAATATTTTCCCGCTGTTATGATATCAAAAAGGTTGCTGCCGGCAAGAGAAATCACTGCGCCGCTGCAGAGAGGAGTTTTGAATTGACAGGAGAGGGATTTTTTCATACTACGGGACAACAGCTTAGAAATATTAAATGTTATTGTGGATTAGCTGTTCGAAAAGTAATTATTAGGTTTTTTCCTGGGGGTTTTGAGAAAGGCAAAGGAAGGAATGATGAGCAGGTGGCAAAGAACGGGGGTTATGGTATTGATTAGTGCCGGTATTTTTTTGGCTTCACAGGGGATATTATCAACAGCGGCGGTTGGCGCCCAGAGCGGTAAGAGTTCGATAAATAAGAACGGCTTCAACGACCTTAATAAGAACGGCCGAATGGATCCGTACGAAAATCCCAAGCTGGATATTGAGCGCAGGATTGATGATTTGCTTGCGAGAATGACGCTGGAAGAAAAGACGTGCCAAATGGCGACATTGTATGGATACCGCAGAGTGTTAAAGGATGAGCTGCCCACGGAGCAATGGCCGAACAAGATATGGAAGGATGGTATCGCCAATATCGATGAACATCTCAACGGCGTCAGGGAGACTGAGTATTCGTGGCCTGCGTCCAAACATGCCCGTGCCTTGAATGAGGTACAAAAGTTTTTTGTTGAAAAAACAAGACTAGGGATACCGGTTGACTTTACTAATGAAGGGATTCGTGGAGTGTGTAATGAAGGGGCCACGTGTTTTCCCGCTCAAATCGGGATTGGCAGTACGTGGGACGTTGAGCTGGTAAAAGCAATTGGTCAGGTTACAGGTAAAGAAGGGCGGGCACTTGGATATACGAACATTTATTCGCCGATTCTTGATTTGGCAAGGGACCCTCGCTGGGGCAGAGTGGTGGAATGCTATAGTGAGGAGCCTTACCTTACCAGTCAACTTGGTATGGCTATGGTCAAGGCCCTTCAGGCCGAAGGAGTCGTATCCAGTCCGAAACATTTTTGTGTTTACAGTGTTCCAAAAGGCGGGCGCGACGGGCGTGCACGAACCGACCCGAAAGTCGCCCGGCGGGAAGTCGAAACGATGTACTTAGCTCCATTTAAGGCGGCTATCAAAGAAGCCGGTGCTCTGGGGGTGATGAGCTCGTATAATGATTATGATGGGATACCTGTTACCGGCAGCAGCTATTTTCTCACGAAAAAGCTTAGAGAAGAATGGGGTTTCAAAGGATATGTGGTTTCGGATAGTAGTGCGGTCAAATTTATTTTCAGTAAGCATAAGGTAGCCCCGACTTATAAGGATGCGGTGAGACAATCGGTGCAGGCGGGGCTGAATGTTCGGACGACGTTTACACCGCCGAACGTGTTTATAAATCCTCTGCGAGAACTTGTCAAAGAAGGTAAGCTCTCTATGAAGACCATCGATGAAAGGGTCAGATGTGTTTTAAGGGTCAAGTTTCTTCTGGGTTTGTTTGACAGGCCATACGTAGAAGAGCCGGAACTTAGTGACAGGATAGTCGGCTGCCGGGAGCACCAGAAGCTGGCTCTGCGAGCGTCCCGTGAATCTATTGTGCTTTTGAAGAATGAAGGGGAGCTTCTTCCGCTGCGCAAGGATATTAAATCCATTCTGGTTGCAGGGCCGAATGCAGATGCCGTCAAGTCCTCGTTGAGCCGATACGGGCCATCCAATGTTAAAGTAATATCGGTATTAGAGGGAATCAAAAATAAAGTTTCACAGCGGACAGAAGTAAAATATGTCAAAGGTTGTGAGCTGACCGATGCGAACTGGCCGGAAAGTGAGATATTGCCCAATCCGCCGACAGAAAGCGAGAAAAAACAGATTGAAGAGGCTAAAAAGATTGCGAAAGAGGTTGATGTTGCGATAGTTGTTGTGGGAGGTTCTGAAAAGACGTGCGGGGAGTCTCGTTCTCGCACGAGTCTGGAGCTTCCCGGCTATCAACTTGATTTGGTCAAGGCGATTTATAAGACAGGGACGCCGACGGTTGTGGTATTAATCAACGGGCGACCTCTGACCGTTAACTGGATAGATAAATATGTACCGGCAGTTTTGGAGGCGTGGTTTCCCGGTGCAAAGGGCGGTCAGGCCGTCGCTGATGTTCTGTTTGGCGATTATAATCCGGGCGGTAAGCTTGCTGTAACGTTTCCAAAGACGGTGGGACAGGTCCCGATGAATTTTCCGTATAAACCCGGCTCTCAGGCCGACAATAAGAGAAGCACCCGAATTTCGGGGGTTTTATATCCATTCGGTCACGGCCTAAGCTATACGGAATTTAAGTACAGCGGGTTTAAAATAACGCCGGAAAAACAAGGGCCCGCCGGGAATATTATCGTTGGTCTGGAGGTCGAAAATATCGGCAATCGCAAAGGCGATGAAGTTGTTCAATTATATATCAATGACGTGGTAAGTTCCGTTACCACGTATGTGAAGGAGTTGAGGGGCTTTAAGAGAATAGCCCTCGGGCCGGGCGAGAAAGAGCAAGTGACGTTCACATTGAGGCCGGATGACTTATCGCTTCTGAATCGCAATATGGAACGTGTGGTGGAGCCGGGGACTTTCGAGGTTATGGTTGGAAGCTCTTCTGAGGATATTCGCCTGCGGGGTAGTTTCCAGATAGTTGATTCGCTTTAATTGTGTATTTGGTGTGGGAGTTTTCGGAAAAATTCTGAAAAACTAAGGCGGCAAAAGTATGTTAGGAGTCAATTGGTTCGATTGGCTGGTGATTGTCGGTTATCTTATCGGCATTACGATAATCGGCGTCTGGGCGGCTAAACGAGTTCGGAGCACGGCAAGTTTTTTCATCGGCGACAGGAAATTCGGCAAGCTGATGATGATGTTTTTCACGTTCGGCACGGGCACTCACTCCGACCAGGCGGTCAGTGTAGCGGCAAAGACCTATCGCAGCGGCGCTTCGGGGATATGGTACCAATGGTTATGGCTGTTCGTTACGCCATTTTTCTGGTTGATAGCACCTGTGTTCAGGCGAATGCGTGCGGTTACTACTGGGGACTATTTTTTTGCCCGATACGGCCGCAGTGTAGCAGGTTTGTTTGCGGTTGTCGGTATGCTTCAGTTGATGGTTAATATCGGTGTGATGCTGAAGGGCTGCGGTGCAATGGTATCGGCGGTATCGGGCGGGAGCATTAACCCTAACCTTGCGATTGTCAGTATGACAGTTATGTTTGTCATTTACGGTGTTGCGGGTGGTTTGAGTGCGGCGATTGTAACGGATTTTGTTCAGGGACTTCTTACAATTGTTCTTTCGTTTTTGATTCTGCCCTTTGCCCTTTCGGCGGTAGGTGGGATGACCGGTCTGCGCGAGATGGTTGCAAATCCTGATATGTTCAAGATTGTTGCCCCGTATGAAATCACAACGTTTTATATTGCGGTGATTTCGTTTAATGCTCTTTTGGGCTGGGTGACTCAGCCGCACAGTATGGGAATGGCCGCTGCGGGCAAAACGGAGATGGAAGGACGTGTAGGAGTGATGGTGGGTATTTTGTTCAAGCGGGTATGCACCATTGCGTGGGTCCTTACAGGACTTTGTGCGGTTGGTCTGTATGCCGGGACAAAAGTAAATGTTGACTATGTGTACGGCTTGATGGCACATGACCTTCTGCCGAAGATTGCACCCGGGCTGATTGGGCTGTTCATCGCTTCGATGCTGGCGGCGGTTATGAGCTCGTGCGATGCGTTTATGGTTGCTTCATCGGCACTCTTTACTGAGAACATTTACCGCCCGATACTTGTTAAAAACAAAAGTGACAGGCACTACCGGCTCGTCGGGCGTATCGCTGCCGCAGTTGTTGTTTTGTCCGGTATTTTCTTTGCCTTTGAACTTGAAAGCGTAGTGCAGGGTCTGGAAATTTTCTGGAAGGTAGCGGCGATGATGGCCATTCCATTCTGGACGGGTCTTTTCTGGCGGCGCGCTACTTCAGCGGCGGCGTGGGTATCCACACTGGCGAGCTTTGCGGGGCTTCTGCTGACAGGTACAATTAGTGTGTTCGGGAATGTTCTGTGGGATTTCAATGCGGCTTTTGCGGACAAGCTACCCGAATTTATGCTGTTCGAGGGCAGGCTTTATCTGCCCTGGCAAATGATTATTTACCTTAGCGTGGGCTTCGTTACAGCTATTGTGGTTAGTTTGTTTACCAGAGCACCGGCGAAGGAAAAGCTTGATAAGTTTTACCAGTGCCTGCGCACCCCGGTTGAACCGAATGAACCAGAGACGGCACCTTTCACACTGCCTGAGTGGGTTGAGCCAGGCCCGCGGCGGGTGTGGATTGACCATCCGGATTTTGAAATTCCTAAGCCGACTCTTGTTACTATTGTCGGTTTTTTTGCCGGCTGGATTGCCGTTGGTGTTTTGATTGGAGCTTTCTTTTATATCCTGAA
>CAYXPG010000081.1:0-3641 GCA_964467205.1 uncultured Pirellulales bacterium
CCAAAAGCTATTTTTTTAGCTGCCATATTTTTATTTCTCCTTTTTTTGTTGTTTGTAGTTCCAGGCAGTACCCCATTTTGCAACTTTTTTCAGGATGGAGCTCCATTCATTGGCCGGGAACTATCAACTTTCTGTTTTTCTTACTATTCGATTATAGCCAGAATGCTTGACTCATCCATAATCAAATATTCTTTATCGCTTACCTTTACTTCTGTTCCGGCGTAACTTGTGAAAAGCACCATATCACCTTTTTTCACTTGTATTTTTTTGAGCGTTCCGTCATCGAGGACTTTCCCTTTACCGATGCTGATAATTTTGCCTTTTTGCGGTTTTTCTTTAGCGCTGTCGGGCAGGACTATCCCGCCGGCCGTCTTTGTTTCTGCTTCAAGACGCTCAACAAGCACTCTGTCTGCCAATGGCCGAATCTTCATTTTATTTCTTCTCCTTTTCAAAACCTTTTTAATTTGTTACTTATTTTACAAAAGAAACTGTTTTCTAAACACTCATTTTTTTGATTTTCTGTTTGTCCCGGCGACTTTTGCCGGTTTATTTAAAAATGTCACTGTTATATTTTTTTAAGAACAGGCGGTTCATCTGCTGCCGCAGCACACCCATATCGACCGGCTTGTCGATAACGCTGAAAACGTCGAGCTGCAATGCCCTGCCCAGCACCGTTTCGCTGGCCTGGCTTGTCAGCAGAAGACAGGGCGTCAAAGGATACTCCATTCGAATAATCTTTATTGTTGCCAGTCCGTCCGTTTCCGAGTCCATATCCACAATTGTCGTATGGATTCGTTTTCGCTGGATGATGTTAACGAACTGCCGTGGGCCTCTTGCGATAAGCAAATTAACCCCTCTGGGGCGAAAGATTTCCCGCATTGCCAGAGGCCATGCCCAGTCGGCATCACTGGCCAGAACGTTGACCTCATCAAGTTTTGGTTCTGTATAAACCATATTCCTGATATGTGCAAATATTGTGCCAGAGACATTGTTATAAGGCTATATTTGCATAACCTCTTATTGTAAAGAAAGTTGGGTCAGAGACCTCAGAAGCCCCATACCTGCCAAAAGCTTGCCCCGCCCGATTTTCCCTGCCAACTCGGCAGTCTTTTTGTTCCTTTTGCCGGAAAGGCTCAATTCGCTGTTTGCAGCTTAAAACAGCCAATAGCAAACAACCAAAAATCAATAAGCGAGTTTTTTCCTTGCTGCCCAAAATGCTGCTTAAAGGCAAAATCTGATTGACCTGATTGATTGTGGCGTTTAAACTTGTTGAGGATGGATAAGCGAATCATAATAAATGCAGATGATTTCGGGCTTTGTGAAGGAGTGAATAAGGCGGTTGCCCAGGCCCATACCGACGGCGTTCTGACCAGCGCTACTATTATGGTCAATATGCCCGGCACAGCCGAGGCATTTGAGATTGCCAGAGAAATGCCATCTCTTGCGGTAGGTGTGCACCTTAATCTTTTTGAAGGCAGAGCCGTATCCAGAGACAGCAGGGTCGATTGTCTGCTCAATAACGATGGCTCTTTTGCTTATTCGCCGTCTCAATTGTCGATTTTATCAGCGGTAAGCTATAAAATCAGAAACGCTATACGGGCCGAATTAGCTGCCCAGATACAGTCTGTTTTCGATAATGGTTTGACTCCGACACATCTGGACTCACATAAACACCTCCACAGCTCTCCGTCGATATTCCCGATTGTATGTAATTTGGCAGGGCGGTTTAAAATTCCTGCTGTAAGGTGGGTGTTCGAGCCGAGACAGCTTTCGCAATCACCCTGGCCTCTGCCCAGCCAGGGCGGCAGGCGAAGAGCAGCGATAGTCCGTACTATGGCCAAAATAAACCGCATCCAAAACCCGCGATTTATAAAAACCGATGCTTTTCTCGGCGTAGCACATACAGGCAAAATAGATGTTAATTTTTTCAAGGCCGTCTCTTTATATCATTCAGCCCAGAGGGCAGAAGTAATGACTCATCCGGGATTTTCCGACGGCATCGACTCCGACCAAACAAGATTGGTAAATCAGAGGAAACCGGAACTCGAAGCCCTCTGTAGTGAAAGAACAAAACAGTATTTGAAGGACGCAGCAATAGAATTGGTGCATTATGGGAAGCTCTGAAGAGGTAAAAATTGATTGTTCGGTTGTTGTTCCGCTTTACAATGAGTCGCTTGCGGTCGAGGAGCTTTACAGCCGGCTGACAAAAACGATGAATCAAACCGGCCTGCATTACGAGCTTGTTTTTGTCGATGACGGCAGCCGTGATAATACACTGGAATTGATAAAGGCTTTCGCTGCCGGAGACGGCAGGGTGGTGGTGGTTGAGCTTCGCCGTAATTTTGGTCAGACCCCCGCTCTTGCCGCCGGTTTTGATGTTGCAAAAGGAAAGATAATTATATCAATGGATGGCGACCTGCAGCACTGCCCGGAAGAGATACCGAATTTTCTTGAAAAAATCGATGCCGGTTACGATGTCGTCAGCGGCTGGCGCAAACAAAGAGTTGATAACCTTATAATGAGAAAGCTCCCCAGCAGGGCGGCAAACTGGCTCGCTTCGAAAATAAGCGGCGTCGATATACACGATTTCGGGACCACCTTCAAGGCCTATAAACGAGAGGTTATCGAGGAGTTGAACCTTTACGGTGAAATGCACAGGTTTATCCCGGCGCTGCTCTCGCAAAGCGGCGTTAAAATCATCGAGATACCTGTAAAGAACATTGTTCGGCCGAAGGGCTCCAGCAATTATGGAATATCCAGAACATTCAGGGTGGCTTTCGACTTGATAACGCTCAAATTTTTGCTCGGATATATCTCAAGACCATTACACTTTTTCGGAAGGGCGACTCTTTATTGCATCCTGACATCCTTCCTGCTGACTGCTTACGTACTGTATGATAAATTCGTATATAACGTACCGATTTTTGTCGCACACGGTCCATTGGCGGCACTGGCGGCCATACTTTTGATGATTGGTTTGCTGCTTATCGCCACCGGTCTGATAGGCGAGATGATTAGCAGGGTCTATTTCGAATCGACCAACAAAAAGATATATTCGGTGCGCAAGGTTCATCGAAAGGAAAATTTGAGTGGGGATTGAGAAAGTGAAAAGGAAGAAATCACCGACCGGCCTGATAATTATTTTGCTCATAACAGCAGTGGCGGTCTTACTGGTAAGGCATTTTCATATCAAAAGATTCCGCATTATCGAGCAGGATGTCCTTTATACCAGCAGTCAGCCAAGAGGGATGGATTACACCCGTCTGCTCTATAAATATCATATTGCCACAATTGTAAATGTACGCTCGTCCTTTGAACATCGTGAGCGAAACTGGTACAACGAAGAGATAACCTGGGTCAGGGAAAACGGCGTCGAATATGTTGAGCTGCCGATTGACAGGAAGAATTACTTTCCTGACGAAGATACTCAAAAAGCATTTCTGGAAGTAATGGCTGACAGGACAAAACTGCCGGTGCTTCTGCATGGCAGCGGCGGCAAGAGAAGAACACTTATGCTGGCAGCGGTCTGGCTCATAAAAGGCAAAGGCTTATCTGTAGAAGAAACACTTAAAAAGGTCAAAAGGTTTAGACGCGAGCCATTAACCGAAGAGGAAACCAAATTTATTACACAACTGTCAAAC
>CAYXPG010000081.1:3741-8338 GCA_964467205.1 uncultured Pirellulales bacterium
TTTTTGTTTGTGCCGTTCGGCCTTTTCCTGCTTATAAACAATTTCAAACATTTCGTTTTCGAGCAGCTCATCCAGGTAGCCGCCGAATGCCACGACCCAAACTCCCTGCTGATACAATTGGTATACCTCTGATTTGGTTTCTATTTTGGGTACTTGTTTGCCGAAATAGTGAATGAATCTTGTAGAAGCGGATTTGTACGCTATCAGTTTATCCGAGGCGGGCACCTTTGCTGCCACAATCTGCGTAAAGTCCCTCGATGGCCGATTGTAATTGAGAGGGTTTATTAAGCTTACATAGCTGAGCATTAGTAAAATACAAATGCTCGCAAACAAACTGCCCAGCGCCAAAGGTTTTTTTTCGATTTTGAACAGCCATCCAACAATCATAATTGCGGTGAGTCCTGCTGCGGCTATGATGATTGTTTCGGACAGAAGTTCGCGATTGAATTGTGCCATTATGAAAGGGGTCGCAATTAAGAGTATTACCAAGACCACAAGATGCTGCATCAGGAAATTGCGGGCGTTTTTTTGTGTAAATGCCTTTTGGCTAAAAGCCATATCTTCCAGCAGGATGCCCGCCAGGATTGCCATTGCGGGCATTGCAGGCATTATGTAATGCTGACGTTTGCCTCCTGATATTGTTATAAACGCCACGCTTACTACAAACCACAGCCACAAGAACCACATTGCCGGCAGTTTCCTGTCCCAGACTTTATAAAAGGGCGCACCCAGCGCAAACGGCACAAACACGACCCACGGCGCCATAAACTGAAACATCAGGGGCAGATAAAAATAAAGCGGCTTATCGCCGGAGGTGTAGGAGCCTAAGAAACGGTCGAGGAACTCTCTTTTCCAGAACATCAGGTTCCAGTTTAGTTTTTCCGCAATTGCCAGAGGCCACGGCAAAACAATAGCCAGGAAAATCAACACTCCCGTTATTGGCAGAAGTTTGGGTATTTCTTTCCACTTGTGAAATATGGCGATGTAGAAAAACAGCGGTATCAGCACCAAAGGAAGCGGCGCCGGCCCCTTGGCAAGATTTGCAAGGGCAAAGCTTATCCAGAAGGTGAGCATATATATAATTTGTCTTTTGCGGCTCTGGGCGGTTATAGCTGAATAGAAGCTCAGAAAGCACACAGCTATAAAACAAGTTAGTGCCATCTCAGGCCTGGCATTATGCGAGTGACGCGTATAGCCCAGAGATGTGGCCCAGAGGGCCGTTGAGAGAACAGCAATCCTTAAGCCGAGCCACCGGTTTACAAAGTACAAAATAGCTGCTGCTGAAAGCACTCCGAAGATAACGCTTGGCATCCTGGTGGTGAATTCATCGACCTTGCCGGTTATTTGCGCCAGGGCTGCCACGAGCCAATAGGCAAGAGGAGTCTTTTCAAGTCGTGGCTGACCGTTGCAGGTGGGCCAGACCCAATCACCGCTTTGAAGCATTTCGCGTGCAGTAATTGAAACAAAACATTCGTGGTTGCTAAGCGGCCTTTCGGAAAACGCCCAGCCGGCAGTTATCACGGAAAGAATCATTACACCGCAGAGAAGTAGAATTCTGTTTTTTGGAGAGATGCTTTGATTGTTTTCCATTCGGCAGCCCTTTCCCCGTGAGTGTTCAGGCAATCACTTGATTAGCTTGATTATTTCATCGAGTTCGTTTGGCGCTTCCATGGGCGGATTGCTGAATTGTCCCTGTTTCTCTTTATGGTAGTTGACCGTTACATTTGGGTCTTTTAGTAGATGTCCTGTCAGCACACAGGCAATTCGCTCATCGGCGGCGATTACGCCTTCTTCTCTTAGATGTTTTAAGCCTGCTATGGTTGCAGCCGAAGCCGGCTCACAGCCCAGACCGTATTTACCAATAATTGCTTTTGCATCGCAAATTTCTTCGTCGGTTACCGCTCGCACAATTCCGTTACACAGAGCAATTGTCCTGAGGCACTTTTTCAAATTGACCGGCCGAGAAATTTCTATCGCTGATGCACAGGTATGCGGCGAAAAATTACGGGCAGTCAAACCGGCGTAGTAGTCATCGATTATTTTCTGCTCGACGCTGCCGTTGTTCCAGAGGAGCTTTTTGTTGTTGACCAAATCGGTCAGCGTCTCAGCGCCGGTAGCGTTAATAATAGCCATTCGCGGCACCTGCTCAATGAGGCCAAGCTGCTTCAATTCGTAAAAGGCCTTGCCGAATGCGCTTGAATTGCCCAGATTTCCGCCCGGTACGATTATCCAGTCCGGCACTTCCCAGCCTAATTGTTCAATGATTCGATACATTATGGCCTTTTGGCCTTCCAGCCGGAATGGATTTAATGAATTGAGCAGATACAGCCCGAGTTGTAAACAGACGTCCTGTACCTGCCGCATACAGTCATCGAAATCACCGAGTATTTGAATGGTCTGTGCCCCGTAATCCATTGCCTGGCTGAGCTTTCCGAAAGCAATTCTGCCCGAGCCGATAAAGACCGTGGATTTCAGGCCGCAATTGTGTGCGTATAAAGTCATCGATGCCGAGGTATTGCCTGTTGAGGCACATGCGCATGATTTTGCTCCGACCATCATTGCATGACTAAAC
Organism: uncultured Pirellulales bacterium; assembly: GCA_964467205.1. Taxonomy (GTDB): domain Bacteria; phylum Planctomycetota; class Phycisphaerae; order Sedimentisphaerales; family Anaerobacaceae; genus CAYXPG01. The sequence goes on from CAYXPG010000081.1 coordinate 6,314, forward strand.
GCTGCGGTCATACCATTGTCTTTGAACGAGCCGGATGGGTTCAGTCCTTCATACTGCAGGTATAAACGTCCTGGTTTTACATCCACATATTCAGCTACTCCATCGTTTTGCTGCAGGATTGTTTGGCCTTCGCCTATGGTTACTTTGTATTTGTCTTCACAGAAGTTCAGCAGCTCGCGGAACCGCCACACCCCTGAGAAATCCAGTCGATTGTTTCTTGTTGCCCAGCGTTTGGCGAAGTCGGTGAGCTTATCTGGGACTTCGATTTTGTCCCAGTTATATACTGCGTCCAGCAGTTCGCCGCAGGCCGGACACTTAAAGAACGACTGGCCGCAGTCAAACTCAGCCCCGCAATCGGGATTAATACATTTTTGGTAAGCAGCATCAGTTTGTTTTGAGGTACTCATATACTAATTCCTTTCTACTTTATTAAACTTTGCCTCGATTATAAATTAAACCCAAACCTTTTGGTACAGAAATTAAGTTTGTGTCTCTTCGTTTACCACAAGGGCAGCTAATCACGATTCACAATTTACGAATTTTCGTTGATTTTTTCTATAAGGCCCGGCAGTTCACAAAGCCGATTTATTTTCCGAACACCTTTCGGTATTTTCTTGTCGATATTGGTATAGGCGGTTTTGAGAACGGCTTTCATACCGATTTTTGCAGCAGGTTTAATGTCATTATCGATTCGGTCCCCTACGAACAATATATTTTCCCGTGCTTCGCCGATTTTTTCAGCAGCTGCTTCAAAAATTCTGATATTTGGCTTTCTAAAATTAAATTCGTAGGAATAAAGTTTAACCGCAAAGAAATCCAGTATTCCCAGTCGTTCCAGATGTTTTTCTAAAGCACTGCTTGTTATAAAGGTGTTTGAAACTATACCGAGTTTCAGCCCTGCTTTTTTAAGCGAAGCTAATGTTTCGCTGATATTTTCTTCAGCCTGTGCGACTTTGCTCAATGGTTCATACCAGAGCCACGCCAGATGCTGCCATTGTTCATCATCGAGTTCATACCCTTTTTTTATACCGATTTTTTTTAACAGCTCCAGTGCATCAAAGTCCTTTCCTGTTATGTTCGAGAGGAAATATCGCAGGCGAATAGCAGTAAGGTTTCGCCGACAGTAGCTTTTGAAGCTTTCGGGCGGCTGAGAGCAACTTCTCAAAAACTTGTATGACAGTTTGGCCCCCTGCCTGAACAGTTTTGATGTATTGACTTTCCCGAAGTTCAGCAAAGTCTCGCCGAGGTCGAAAAGAACCGCTTTGATTTTTTTGTCCGGCAATTTCTTCATCCTTAATGGTGTCTCAAATTTATCGAAGAGCAAGTGTTAATCTATCCCTGAAAAAAGACACATTAATTTGAGTAGTAAAAACATTAGCCGAGGTGGGAGTCGAACCCACACGCCCATTCGGGCAGGGGATTTTAAGTCCCCAGCGTCTGCCGTTCCGCCACTCGGCCTTACCTGAGAGGCTAATATATTTTGCGAGATTTTGCAAATTGTTTCCCAGCCCAGGCATTTCATCCTCGCATCCCGGGATTTTGAGACTATTTAAGCCAAGCTTATTAACAATGAGCCGTTAGGCCAGAATTTCAATGCCTGTGCCTGCGAAAGCAGGTATAAGCTGCAAAAACAAGCAAAAGCAGTAAAAATCAAACAAAAAGTTTTTGGGATATTCTATAAAGTTTTTGGCGGATTTTTCTTAACAAAATCAAAAAAGGAGGTTCGTTCCCAAAGAGACAAAAGGGGGTGTTCCGTACCGACGCCATAAATTAGCATAAAGTTTATGCAGAGCACGCTTAGCCCGTTTGTCCGGCGTCATAGAGGATTGAGAGGGTTTGTAAATGTTAGTGAATAAATGATTATAGGACGAAGATATCGTTCTGTCCTGGAAGACTTTTTTTGCTTGAAATAGGTTTTGATGGTTTTATTCGGTTTTTATGTAGTCAATCGTCTGTGCATACAAAAAAAATTTTGAATTAGTAAAATATGAATTATACTTTATATATTAAGGGGTGCCAATTCTG
>CAYXPG010000082.1:0-4614 GCA_964467205.1 uncultured Pirellulales bacterium
TGTTTTTTGTATTGCGTATGTGCTATTGCGTAAGGTGTTGCTGTGTCGATGAGGGTGTTTTCAATTGATTATTGGAGGTTGTAGGGAATTTTCAAAATTTTGAAGAGGAATGCATAAACATCGGTGAGTTCTTCGATTTTCTTTGAAATTGGTTTTCCTCTGCCGTGGCCGGCTTTTGTTTCCACACGGAGTAAGACAGGATTTTTGCGGGCTGCTTTTGCCTGGAGTGCAGCGACAAATTTTTTCGAATGCAAAGGGACGACGCGGTCATCAGTGTCGGCGGAAGTAACTAAAATCGGTGGGTATTCGGCGCCGTCTTTGACGTTATGCAGCGGAGAATAGGCATATAAGAACCTGAATTGATTGGGGTCGGCTTCTGCATTGCCGTATTCCGGTATCCAGTATCTGCCGACGGTGAATTTGTGGTACCTTAACATATCGATTACCGGTACCTGGCAGATGACGGCGCCGAAGAGGTCGGGCCTTTGCAGCATACAGGCGGCGGTCAGCAGGCCGCCGTTGCTGCCACCTTTGATAGCGAGCTTTTTAGGGTTTGTATATTTGTTTTCGATGAGCCATTCGGCGGCGGCGATGAAGTCGTCAAAGACGTTTTGTTTCCTGTCGAGCATACCAGCTTTGTGCCAGTTTTCGCCGTATTCACCGCCTCCCCGCAGGTTAGCGAGAGCATATACACCGCCCTGCTCAAGCCAGGCCAAGATAGCAACGGAGAATGAGGGTCTTCGGCTGATGTTGAATCCGCCGTAGCCGTAAAGCAAAGTTGGGCTGCTGCCGTCGAGCTTCAGGTCTTTTCTGTGTGTGATGAACATCGGAATGCGTGTACCATCTCTGGAATGGTAGAATACCTGTCTGGTTTGGTAAAGTGAAGAGTCGAAATCAATTTCTGGTTTACGCAAGACAGTTAGCTTGTTGCTGGTGAAATCGTAGCGGTAAATTGTGCTGGGGAAGAGAAAAGAAGTGAAGGCAAAAAACATTTCGGTGTCGTGCTGCTTTCCGGACAGGCCGGTAACTGTGCCGAGTGTGGGCAGTGGGATTTGCCGTACGTAATTGCCGGATGAGTCGTAGATTTTTAGCTGGTGGTGGACATCGTGCATATAGGCGATTACAAAGTGATTGTTTATGAAGGCGGCGTAATCAATCACGTCTCTTTGCTCAGGGATGATTTGTCGAAAGTTTTCACGGCCGGGATTGTTGACGTCGATAGCGATGATGCGTCCGCGAGGTGCGTCCAGGTCGGAGTTGAAATAGAAGATGGAGCCGGAATTTGCGATGAAGGCGTAACTGGCGTCGGCATCGTCAAGGAGTTTGACGAAAGCATCTGTGCTGTGAGCCGGTCGGTAATAGATGCGATTTTTGGTGTCTGTGCCGTGATATACATTGAGAATAAGAAATCGGCCGTCTTCGGTAATCAGAGGGGCGAAGCTTAACTCTTTGTTGTCGGGGCGTTCGTAGATGAGCTGGTCATCGGATTGGGCTGTGCCAAGCTTGTGCCAATAAACCTTGCTGTAGTTGGTTTGGTCTTCTGGTGGGACGGTGTTTGGGTCGGGGAAGCGGTTGTAAAAGAATCCTTCATTGTTGTGTTTCCAGGCGATTGAGGCGAATCGACACCATTGAATAGTTTCGTGACAGTCACGGCGGGAATCGACATTATGGATTTTTATTTTTTGCCTGTCGCTGCCACTTTCGGAAAGACCATAGGCAAGCAGTGTACCGTCTTTGCTAAAAGCTGTGGTGGTTAAGGCGCTAGTGCCATCCTGACTTAAGAGGTTTGGGTTGATTACGACTGCGGGTTCGCCTTGAAGCGTTTTTTGCATATAAAGTACAGATTGATTTTGCAGGCCGTCATTTTTCCAGAAGAAGTATCGACCGTTTTTTTTGTGCGGAGCGGAATACCTTGGGTAATTGTAAAGATTGGTAAGTCGGGCCTTGATTTTATCTTTGGTGGTGAAGGTGGCAAGGAAGTCGGCAGTTAGTTTGTTCTGCTGAGCGACCCAGGTTTGTGTTTCGTTTGAGTCAGGGCCTTCAAGCCAGCGGTATGGGTCGGCAACTTCGACGCCGTGATAGATGTCGATTGTGGAGTCTTTTCTTGCCGCCGGATAAACGAGTTTGACGGTTGAGGGCTTTGTCAGAGTGGTTCTTTGACATCCTGAGCATAATGCGACAGAAACAGTTATGGCAATAAATATTCGAGTATATAACTTTTTCATAACAAATTTAGCCGACGTTTATGGTTTGTGTGGTTAGGCATCGTCGAATTCGGCCAGAGAGCAAATAATTTCTATTCCTTCTTCGATACTTCTGGTTATGTGACACAGGCTGGCGGCATTTAAGATGCCCTGCTGCTGCGGCGGCGAGAGTTTTTCGCTGAGTAGAATTTTGGCATTAATTTTTGCGGTGCGTGTTCGCTGGTCATCGGCTGAGGTTGCAGGTGATGAACTGGTCTCCATGCGTCGACTCAATTCAATAGTCAAATCATCGTAGGGGATTTTTTGCTCATTGCAGTACTTTACAATATAGGCACCGATGCACATACCGAGCGAGGCCTCGAATAGCTGGGCCGGCCACATTCCGTCCCTCTCGATGTTGCCGTCCTCACCGCGTCCGGTTGTAACGGTATGTCCTCTGCAGGTAGCTGAAAAACGAAATCCGCTTTCATTCTTGACCAAAACTTCCATTGACAACGCCTCCTTAAACGGAATTTTCAAAATAGCTGTGTATAGTTTTTCCGGAATCTTTGGCGACAACTATACTCACCAGGTTTGTGTTCGTCAAGGAATATCGGCGCAATAGATAGTTTTGGACGGAGAGGGAATATATTAATGGTGGCGGTGCTTGACATAGTTTGTGGATGGGCTTATTATTTGAACAAAGATACTTACTTTGGAGCATATAAAATGGCTGAACAAAAGAAGAGTTGGGAAAAGCGGCTTAGCGGTGAGCCGGATAAGCTTACGGTTGATTTTGTGGAATCGCTGTCGGTGGATAAGCGGCTGTACAAATACGATATCGTTGGTTCAATCGCTCATGCGCAAATGCTGGCGGAACAAAAGCTGATTACGAAATCCGAATTTAAGACAATCAAGGAAGGTCTGCTTGAAATATCGGAGAAAATCACGAATGGTAAATTCAAGTTCGACAAGACATACGAAGATATTCATATGGCGATTGATGCGGCACTGGTGACAAAAATCGGCGAAGCTGGTAAAAAGCTTCATACCGGCAGAAGCCGTAACGACCAGGCAGCAACTACCGTTCGGCTTTGGATGCGTGATGAAATAGAATTACTCCAGGCGAAAATCACACTGCTTCAAAAGACGTTTGTTAAATCTGCGGATAAATATACGGAAGACGTGATGCCGGGCTATACGCATCTGCAGCGTGCCCAGCCGATTGTTATCGCTGCTTATCTGTTGAGCTTTGTAGAGCAGTTTGAGCGTGACTTTATTCGGCTGAAAAACTGTTGGGAACTGGTTAATATTTCACCATTGGGCAGCGGTGCTGTGGCAGGCTCGACGTTGGCTATAGAACAAAAGAGTACGGCAAAGCAGTTGGGTTTTGCAGACATCAGTTATAATAGTGTCGATGCGGTTGGCGACAGGGATTTTTGTGCTGAGTTTATTTTCGACTGCGCACTTATTGCAACGCATCTGTCAAAGTTGGCTGAGGACTGGATAATTTATTCATCCACTGAATTCGGGTTTGTTCGGATAGATGACAGTTTCTGTACGTCATCGAGTATGATGCCGCAAAAGCGTAACCCTGATGTTCTGGAGCTGATTCGGTCAAAGACAGGACGCGTTTATGGTTCATTGATGGCTATGCTGACTATATTAAAGGCCCAGCCATCAGGTTATAATCGTGACCTGCAGGAAGATAAGATTCATATTTTTACTGCCGCTGATACCGTTGAACAATTGCTTGATACGGCGCGCGGGGTTGTATCGCATACGAAATTTGATACAAAAAAAATCACAGCCGGGCTGGACGAAGGGTTTTTGGATGCCACGTCGTTGGCAGAGTATCTGGTTGGAAAGGGTGTTTCTTTCCGGCAGGCACACGGTATTGTCGGCTCATTAGTTGCTCATTGCGAGAAAGCAAAGAAAAAATTGGCTGAGCTTGGTCTGGATGAGCTTCAAAAGTCTTGTGCCCTTATTGGGAAAGATGTGTACGAGAGTCTTGGTGCAGCAAATGTTGTAAGTAAATACGCTGCCAAAGGGGCGGCAGGGATGAAGCAGGCGAAAGAACAAATCGCATATTGGCAAAAACATTTGGCAGAGCGATGAGTAATAGTGAAGATGAAATGACCACCTGGTTTGCACGTCAAAGCAGATTAACCGCAGGGGATTTTCCCATTGGTATCGGCGACGATATGGCCGAGGTTTGCCTTGGGCATGATACATCGGTTCTTGTTACCACGGATATGCTTCTGGACGGGGTGCATTTTGACCTGCAGAAAATAACCTTAGAACAGGTAGGATATAAAGCTATGGCGGTTAGTATGAGTGATTGTGCGGCTATGGCGACGGTGCCCGTTGCTGCGGTTGTTTCTGTAGCATTGCCAAAGGGGTTCGGAAAGGAAGAGCTAAAGCAGCTTCA
>CAYXPG010000082.1:4714-8156 GCA_964467205.1 uncultured Pirellulales bacterium
GTGTCGGTGCCGTTATCGACCAAGAGCGGATTCCAATATCAGATGCTGCCCGAAGGAGCGAAGATGTATTAAGTTCGGTGCTGAACGAGGGCGAAGATTTCGAATTGCTTTTTACCCTTGCTGAAAAGGAATGTCAACGATTACTTGAGAGTTGGGATAGTCAAGTGCCGATTACGCAAATCGGTACAATTACCGAGGGCAACAAGATTCGGATAAGAGACGCTGATGGTACAATCATAGATTTGCAGCCGAAGGGATACGACCACCTTAAGTAATTGATTATTGATTATCGGGCTGATTATGGATTTGGATGTTATATCAAATTCGCCGGAGGAGACGATTGAGGTTGGGCTCAAAATCGGCTCACAATTAAAAGGAGGTGAGGTAGTGGGGGTATGCGGGGCATTGGGCAGCGGCAAAACTCACCTTATTAAAGGAATTGCAGCCGGTGCGGGGGCGGGGGACAGCCGGCAGGTCAACAGTCCAACGTTCGTGATAGTTAATGAGTACAGCGGACGAGTGGATATTTACCATATAGATGCTTACCGGCTGAATTCAATAGCTGAGTTTGAGATGTTGGGCTTTGATGATTACTGCCGGGGGCAGTCGGTGGTTCTGATTGAGTGGGCCGATAAAGTTGAATCAGCCCTTGAGCATATTGATTACATTCGTATAGAACTTTTTCACGCGGGGGAGACGAAGCGAAGAATACACATCGCTAACACACCCGAATATATAAGCTGGTAATGGCAGTTTATTTGGTGCTGTTGTTCTGGGGTCTGAAAATTTGGCATTGGGGAGTTTATTTTTTATACTTTTTTTAGGTAGTTTAATTAACACCATGACAAGTAAGACTGTGTATTTTCGGACGTGGAGCAAAGAGTGTATCGTTCATCAGGCGTTCGAGTGGATTTATGAAGTATTTTAGAAGCATTTTTCATTTTTTTTGTTTTTTGGGGGTGTTTACAGCCGGCATAAAAAATTCGGATAGTTAAGTCGTACATCAATCAGGACGATATTTTGAGTTGAAAAGGGATATTCAAAACAGGTTGGGTGATTAAAATTCATCTAAAAAGTAAAGTAACAAATTTTTTAAGGGAAAAGAAAATGAGAGCAAAAAGTGGTTTTACATTAGTGGAAATTCTGATTGTGGTGGTCATCCTGGGTATCCTTGCGGCCATCGTAATACCTCAATTTACAGACGCCAGCACAGAAGCGAAAGAATCAAGGTTGCTCAGTGACCTGCAAAGCATGCGTTCACAGATTGAGCTTTACAAGATTCAGCATAATGACAAGTTTCCAGGACAGGGGGCTGGGAGTACGAGTTTTGTGATAGATATGACAACTTATACTATGGTTGATGGTACTCCGGCAGCCACCCAGGCGCCTGGTGTCGGTGTTTACGGACCGTATATCCAGAAGATACCGACGAATCCATGGAACGATCTGGATACGGTTACTGAAGCTGCGGCTGATCCGGGAGTAGCAGCTGATGCCGGGTGGTTCTTCAATACAACAACAAGTGCATTTCGTGCGGATGATACTTTGTCGTGTGCTGACGGCACAGCTCACATAGACCTCTAAGATTTATGCGGTTAGTGCACCGGAGTAGCGAGTGTATAACTCCGGTTGTATTTTATTAGCAGACAAATCAGGCTGACCAGGTTTGGCGGAGGTGCGGAGCTGGTCAGCCTTTTTGAGGAGTATGGGGAAGGGTGTTTTTATGAGAGAGCAGATTCGTTTGTCTTATCTTGAGGTCTTAATCATTTTGGTCGTCCTGGGTGTGGCAGCGAGACAAATGGTTCCTCGGGTTGCGGGGGCGAGTATAGAGGAGAAAGTCTGCTCTCTGACAGACGGACTTGAGACGATGCGAGCACACATTGATTTATACCGAGCTGAGCACAGTAACCGCCTTCCTCCATCCGACTGCTTTGAAAATTTCGAAACTGTTATGACAACGAAAGTGGGCCGATACGGTCCATACATTAATGAGATTCCAGTGAATCCTTTTAATAATCTTAAAACGGTTCGCTTCGATGGTGAAAAAGTAGGCAGCGGTGAAGCCGGCTGGAGGTTTGATACGAAGACGGGGGCTTTCCAGGCCGACAATGATGCTGGTTATGCGATGCTATAGAATTGATTAGTGATTATTGATAATTGATTATTTTTTATGAGTTACAAACTACGAGCAAAAGATAAGGGATTTACGCTGGCAGAGGCGATGATTGCAACGGTCATACTGGGTATTGCTGCGGCTGGGGTGCTTATGCCATTTACATCGGGTCTTCAGGTGCGGGCGGAAGGAAGACACCGAACGCTGGCGGCCAAGTTGGCAGCCGATTTGATGGAGGAGATTATAAATATCCCATCCGGGCAGATAGTAGATGGTTATGAGCGTGTTGAGCTGCAGGGCCAGATAAAAGACGCAACAGGTGCAATATTTACGGATTCGAATTATGCAAATTTCGGCAGAGGTGTAAGCTGTGAGTATGTTTATGTTCCGCAGGAAAGCGGTGCGGCGGAAGCAAACTTTATTCGCGTTACAGTGAGAGTGTATTACAGCGGCAGAGAAATAGTAAGTTTAAGACGGTTAATTAGCAGATGAAGATGCAAATAAATCAAAGGCATAATGATAAGGGCTTGACGTTAGTTGAGCTGCTGGTTGCACTGATGGTTACGAGCATTGTGTTAACTGCTGTTGCCACATTAGCTTATGCCCTGGGGACGGTGAATGAGGCAAGCGATGATACAAGCCGGAAACAGGCAGAGGTGCGTTATGCGACACTGAAAATTTCGGAACTGGTTCGACATTCTAAGTTGATATGTGCGACGCCGGGTAATGATATAGTAATCTGGAAGGCCGACGATAGTCCCAGCAACGACAGGATAGACGTGCTTGAATTGGCCTACATCGAAAACGCAGCCGAGGAAAATTGTGTGAAGCTTCTGGAGTTTTCCTTCTGTCCCAGTTTGCTTGAATCCTGGTTCGTAAGCCAGTCTTCGCAGATAGATGTGCTTGGACAGAGTGGTACTAAGGACCTTTTTATCGACCAATGCACGGAGACTCGGTCATACTTGATTCGAGAATGCAGTAATGTGGAGTTTTTATTTGACGATGACGAGTTGCCGCCGTGGAGCAGGTTATTGACTATATCATTTGAAGTTCAAGAGAATGAAGTTTTGCACAGTTATCAGATAAGTGCTGCACTTCGCGGCTGGGCAGGTAATCTGCTTAATAGCAGCGGAGAGATTGTCAGCAGCGGGGATGATGATTAGATATGAAAGAGCAACGAAATAAAACCGATAAAAAAGGCTCGGCACTGCTGGTGGTTTTGTTTGTTGTTATGGTGGTGACGGTTTTGTCGTTGGGGTTTTTGTCGCAAAGCGATGTCGAATTGGCCTGCGGTGAGAATATGTTGCTTAGAGTGCAAATGGATTATTT
>CAYXPG010000083.1:0-8131 GCA_964467205.1 uncultured Pirellulales bacterium
CTTTGCAATGGTGGCAGGATAAGGGTATAATGGCGTCCGGCTACAAGAAAAAGCCGAATTCTAAAGGATTTGAGGACGCAGATTATGTTTAAATACAAAATGCCGTTAATAATAACGTTAGCTATTATTTCGTTGCCGGCTTTCGGTGCCGGCCCAACCAAAGCCCGCCCACAGCAGCAACCGGTGACCTACCGTCTTGACGAGGGGAAACTAACGGGGCTCTCTGAGCAAACCGGCGACAGGTACCGGCTCAAAGTCGCTCAAATCAAACAGCTCCTCAACACGGATAAAGGTGAAGAACTAAACAAAGCACTTCTCAAATTGAAAAAGGACTTTCCCGAAATTGCCGGAGCAGACCTCGACACCTTTATCAAGGCAGAGGCGCTCTACTGCGAGGGCAAATTCGTCAGGGCCGTCAGAGCTTATGATAAGCTCCTGGCTGAATTCCCCGAAAGCGCTCTTTATGAGGCGGCGCTGGACAGGCAGTTCGCCATAGCTACCGCATATTTGGCCGGCCACAAAAAGCCGATACTCGGTATATTCAAAATGAAAGGATACGCCGAGGGCGAGAAAATTATGGAAAGGATTAGCAACCGTACAGGAGACGCACCAATCAGCGTAAAGGCAAACCTGGCGATAGCCGACGGACTGGAAAAACGCGCCAAGTTCAATGAAGCATACCATAAATGGTCTGAAATTCACTCGCGATGGCCAACTGGAAAAATCGCAAAAGACGCACTGCTTGGTATGGCCAGGTGCAAACACTCGGCTTACAAAGGATCAAAATACGACCCTTCAAACCTGGTCAGCGCAAAGAGCTATTACGAGAATTTCAAATTGCGATATCCCAAAGATGCCCGGGATTTAGATGTTGACGCCAAACTAAAGCAAATAAAAGAGCAATTGGCATACAAACAATTCAGCATCGGCAAGTATTATCAAAAAATCGGCCAAAAACAATCGGCCAACCTCTATTACCAAATGGTTCTGGACAACTGGCCGGACAGCTCTGCAGCAAAATTGGCCGCCAGAGAAATCGAAGGGATAGCAAAAAAATGAACAGGAACCAAAATCCCACCGTAAAAAGGTAAAAAAAATGAAGAAAAAAAATCTCAAGACAAATTATGGACATTTGGCCAAAGCACAATGGGTGTTTCTGTGTACTCTGCTTTCTCTGTGTTTTATCGGATGTGCCGCTGATTCTTCCACAACAGGCGGTTACTCAAGCGAATCGCTGTTTCCGGAGGACATAAGCAGCGTCTATGTGGAGATGTTTGATAACCAAACCTTTCGGCGTGGAACGGAATATGAATTGACCGATGCCCTTGCCAAGCGCATCGAGACGGAAACTCCATATAAGGTAATTTCCAGCCGCGACCGTGCCGATACAGTAATAAGTGGCCAAATAGTCTCAATAGCCGAGTTCGTCTTGAGCATTGAACGGCAAACCGGCAGACCAATGGAAAAAGAGGTCCAGGTGCAGGCGGTGGTTAACTGGAAAAATCTCAAAACAGGAGAGCTGTTAATAGACAATAAGTCCGTCAGTGAATCTGCAAGTTATTCGACGTGGCAGAGTCAAAGCTTCAACTATGCGTCAAGCCTTGCAGCGAACCGTCTGGCACAAAAAATCGTAGAATTGATGGAAAAGGAATGGTAGTAGCGCAAATCGTGGTGCGCCAATCGAATTAGGAACCACGAAATACGACCTATGAGTAAAAGTCCAAATAAAAAGCCATCGCGACCTCGTCCCGGCCCGCAGCATAGGCCGGGCAAAAAGCCGCCACCGCCGAGTTACAAGCGAGGGCCTTTTAGCTGGCTGATAGCTCTGGCCGCCATAATCACTGTAATGATGATGCTGCGGCAGATACAGAGTGTCGATAAAATCAGGTGGGAGGAATTTGTCAATCATGTTGAAAACAGCCACATAGAAAGTGTTACAATAGGCGAGACGGAAATAACAGGAAAATTCAACGAGCAGTATCTTGCAGGCCTCGGAAAAAAAGGCAAAAAGTCTTTCGTCGTTTATTATAAACCGGCACATTCGGACTGGCTGGGAGAACTGCTCAAGCAGATGAAGAATGACGATGTAAAGATTGACAGCGACCCGCCGCGTACCTGGATTCTGCATCTGTTGAACATCCTATTGCCTCTTCTTCTGGTGGGTGGTTTTTTCTATTTTGTCTTTATGAGGAATCTTCGCGGCGGCGCCGGCGGAATGCTGATGTCTTTTGGCCGAAGCAAGCATCGACTGCAGAGTAAAGACAAGGCCAAGGTCACATTCGAGGACGTTGCGGGCGTAGAAGAAGCAAAGGAAGAGGTGGCTGAGATAATCGAGTTTTTGAGGAACCCGAAGAAATTCCAGCGATTAGGGGGGCGTATTCCAAGGGGTATTTTACTCGTAGGCCCTCCCGGCTGCGGAAAGACGCTGCTTGCAAAAGCGATATCCGGCCAGGCAGACGTTCCGTTTTTCAGCATATCCGGCAGTGACTTCGTGGAGATGTTTGTCGGGGTCGGGGCCTCACGTGTGCGCGACCTTTTCAAACAGGCCAAAGAGAATTCGCCCTGTATCATCTTTCTGGACGAAGTTGACGCAATTGGAAGAAAACGCGGCAGCGGATATTTCGGGGGAGGTCACGACGAACGCGAACAAACACTCAATGCCATTTTAGTTGAGATGGACGGTTTCGATACCAACGACCAGGTGATAGTGATTGCTGCGACGAACCGTGGCGATATTTTAGACCACGCCCTGACACGCCCGGGGAGATTCGACAGGCAGATTTTTGTCCCGCTGCCGGATTTGAAAGGTCGGGTCGATATTCTGAAAGTGCACGCAAAGAAAGTAAAATTAGGGTCGGATGCAAAACTCGAAAGACTCGCACGCGGCACCCCTATGTTCAGCGGAGCAGACCTGGCAGCAATTATTAACGAAGCCGCCCTGGCAGCAACTATGGCAAATAAAGACCAGGTCGAAATGGAAGACCTGGAAGAAGCACGTGACAAAGTACGATGGGGCAGGGCTAAAAAGAGCAGGGTCATCGACGAGAAAGAAAAGGAAATTACCGCCTATCACGAAGCAGGACATACGCTTGTGCAATCTCTGCTAAAAGATGCAGACCCACTGCACAAAGTAAGTATTATTCCCCGCGGGCCGATGGGGGGAGCAACTTTTGCCCTGCCGGAAAAAGACAGAACGATATTTACGAAAAAATACTGTATGGCGCTTATGCAGGTATGTTTCGCCGGACGAATTGCAGAAGAAATGTTCTGCGATGACATCACCAGCGGCGCACAATCGGACTTCCAGCAGGCCACCAATATCGCAAAGCAGATGATATTGACCTGGGGTATGAGCGAGCAGCTTGGCCTGATTAGTTATGAACCGCCTGCGGGCATGAAGGAAATGATGTATATAATGCCCGGCGAAAAGGACTATTCGGAGAAAACAGCGGAAGCAATCGATAAGGAAATAAAAAAAGTTACCGATGAGGCATACAAACAGGCAAAAGACCTGATAGAAGCGAACAAAGATAAGCTTGAGCGGATAGCAAATGCCCTGTTAAAATATGAAACGCTTGATGCCGACGACGTTGAGGTGATTCTCAAGGGCGAAGAATTAGACAAGCCAACTGTTGCCGATTTGTTAGCCGCCGAGCAGGCCAAAGACAATAAAACCGACCCTGGGCAAAAAGAAAAACCAAAACCGTCAAACAGTTAATATTTCTTCTGTTCACATTACCTCTAAGATATGTTCAAAAAAACATCTGCGATATTGTTAGCAGTCTGCGTTTTAGTGATTAGCGGTTTTCCCTGTGGGCAAAGCGTAAAGGGACAAAATTCATCTTCCGGCGGTGTGATTGAAACTGATATTGTTACCGTATCGGTTGAGCAGCAGTACAAAGCAGTTCGGCCGGGAAGCCGGTCTGCTTTGGCGGTCCATTTCGAATTGAAAAAAGACTGGCACTTTTATGCATCGGCGCAAACCCCGCCCGGTGGGATAAATCTTAAAGTCACAGCAGCCGCCAAAAACCACATAACCTTTTCCGAGCCGATATTTCCTCAGTCGCACTTATTTGTTGATAAGTTTTCAAAGGAAAAAATCGATGTATTCAGCGATAAATTTACGGTGGTTTTGCCGTTTAACGTTGCTGATGTTGATTTGAAACCCGCCGAAAGTATCGGTGTCGCTGTAAAAATCGGTATCGATGGAGCGGTGTGCTCAGGTGCGGCCTGTCAATTTCCTGATTACCCCGGTTTAGAGACAACAGTAACAATTGACGCCGATGCGGTGATGAGCACACCTAAATTTGCTTTGCCGGATTTAACAGAGAAGGCACCGAAAAGCGAAACAGTACCGGCAAGTCAATGGGCGGACTATTCGGTCTGGTTTGCTTTGCTGCTGGCATTTTTGGCGGGTGTGATACTTAATATTATGCCGTGTATCTGGCCGATTTTGCCCATTATCGTAATGCGGATTGTTGAGCAGGCCAGGGCAGGCAGGGGTAAATCAGCAGCGATGGGTCTTGCTTTTTGTTTGGGGATATTACTGTTCTTTGCTGTTCTTGCCGGTGCGAATATTTTTTTGCAGCTTTTCTACGGAACAGTCCTGCAATGGGGCGACCAACTCCGCAGCCCGGCTTTTGTCACGGCAATGGCACTATTGCTGGTGGTTCTGGCGCTGTTTATGTTCGACGTCTTTACGATTACCATCCCTGCAGCGATATCAGGTAAGGCCGGCTCCGGCAGAGGTTATACAGGTGTGGTCGGGATGGGCTTTTTAACGGCGATTTTGGGTACGCCTTGCAGCTTTGCGATATTGACGGCGGCCTTTGCGTGGGCCCAGATACAGCCCCTGCCGCTTGCCACCTTGGCAATAATGATTATAGGCCTCGGAATGGCGGTTCCTTACGCGATACTGACCTCGATGCCGGGCCTGTTAAAACGTGTACCCAAACCCGGGCGCTGGATGGAATTGTTCAAGCAGGCAGTCGGATTTATTCTGCTTGTTATAGCGGTAAAACTTATCTCAGCGGTGCCGCAGATGCGCAGGATGAGCGTATTATACTTTGCTGTGATATTGGCATTCTGTGTCTGGATGTGGGGCGGATGGGTCACTTTCACTACGCCGAAAGTTCGCAAACGGGTCATAAGAGTTATTGCACTTGTTCTGGCGGTGAGTTCAGGCCTCTGGCTGCTGCCGGGACCCGGGGCAGAAGCGATTGAGTGGCAGGGGTATGACGCAGCCTTGATTGAGCAGGCGGCGAAAGAGCAAAGACCTGTTTTGATTGAATTTATGGCGGACTGGTGCCTGACGTGCAAAGCGGTGGAAAAAACGGTATATACGAGACAAAGCATTGCCACGTTGATAAAGCGTAAGGCGGTTTTGCCGATAAAGGCTGATACCACACTAAAAAATCACCCGGCGACACTGGCTTTGAAGAGTAAATACAATGAGCCGGCTGTGCCTGTAAGTATATTACTCATACCGGGCCGAGAAGAGCCGGTAAAACTGCACGGGTTTGTGATAGGTGCAAAGCTGGAGGAGCTTTTGAAAGGATTGCCGGACAAGGAACTGAATATCGATGGCAGCAAAGAAGAAAAGAATAAAGGTTAAAAAAGAAGAGGCGGCCCGGCGGGTCAGTAAAATCTGGCCGATATTGAATGAAACATACCCGCAGGCAAGGACCGCACTAAAATTTACAAATCCGCTGGAACTTTTAATCGCAACAATCTTGTCGGCCCAATGCACGGATGTCCAGGTCAATATGGTAACCAAAGTCGTATTCAAAAAATACAGGTCGGCCCGGGACTGGGCAAAAGCCGATATAGAAGAAATCGAGTCGGACATCAAAAGCACCGGCTTTTACCACAACAAGGCAATAAATATCAAGGCCTGCTGTGCAAAAATAATCGAGCAGTTCGGCGGCAAAGTGCCCGATAAAATCGAGGAGCTTGTGCAATTAGCGGGTGTCGGCAGAAAAACCGCAAATGTTGTGCTTGGAAACGCCTTCGGCAAACCGGCGATAGCCTGCGATACACACGTGATTCGGCTGTCGAGGCGATTGGGGCTCTCCGAAAACAGTGACGCCGTAAAGTTGGAATTTGATTTGGCCGAAATAATACCAAGAAGAAACTGGACAATGTTCAGTCATCTGCTGATTTTTCACGGGCGAAACATCTGCAAGGCGCGCAGGCCGGATTGTAACAACTGCCCGATTTCAAAATATTGCCCTGCTGCGAACAAAATGGATTTATGGTAAAATCTTAATTTGTAAAGGGTGAGCTGTAATACGAAATACGAATTCTATAAGGAGAGTAGTCTCTTATGATGGAATCTATTGAAAGTCCGGTAAAAGACATGTGGCGGATATTCAGAGTAATGGCTGAATTCGTTGAGGGATTTGACGAGCTTGCTGCGATAGGGCCTGCGGTTTCGATTTTCGGCTCATCAAGAGCATCGCCGAAGGAGCCATATTACAAAATCGCACAGGAAACCGCCTCGAAGCTGACCAAAGCAGGCTTTGCGGTAATAACCGGCGGCGGAGGTGGAATTATGGAAGCGGCAAATAAAGGGGCAGCAGAGGCGGGCGGAAAAAGCATCGGACTTAATATAGAACTGCCGATGGAACAAATACCAAACGAATATCAGAATTTGTCACTGCATTTTCGGTACTTCTTCTGCCGCAAGATGATGTTCCTCAAATACGCTCATGGCTTTATAGTCTTCCCGGGCGGTTACGGTACTATGGATGAGTTTTTCGAGTCACTGGTATTAATTCAGACCCTAAAGCAGGTATCTTTCCCTGTAATTTTGATGGTCAGCGAATACTGGCAGGGCCTTATTGACTGGATGAAGCAAACCATTCTCGGCAAACACAATTATATTTCACCGGAAGATTTGGATGTGTTCACGCTCGTAGATAAGCCGGAAGATGCTGTTAAGATTATAGTGGACTTCAGAGAAGCACGCGGACGCAGCGGACTGGATTTACCGTCGGGAATGAAGAAAATCTAAAAGCAAAAACTCAGATTCGAATTATACTTTCTCGCCTGCAGTTTCACATTTTTCGCATTCTTTCATCGCCTTACCCAGGCAGGTCAGCAGATATTTTTTGTTCGGGCCGCCGAGATGTTCCCACGGCAGAATCTCATCAGGCCCAAATTGCCTCCGGGCGGTATTTTCAATTGCCATTGCAAACTTCTCAAAGCTCTTCTGCCAAAGGTCATAATCGAAACATTCGTTCCACAAATCGAACTTTGCACCGCTGCGCCAGGCAAATTCGATAACATCGCATAGTCGTCTGTCACCTCTGCCTATTGCTGATTCCAGAACACTTTGGCCAATATCGTGGAACTTAAAGTTGAGGAATTTTGCTCGGAGTTTTCTTTTCTCATCGAGTATCAACCGTTCTGCACGCTCGAAATAGGATTTGTCCCTTTGTCCGAGCCAGGCGAACGGCGTATGCGGCTTGGGGACAAGCCAGCTTACGGCGATATTGATTTGCCCCGTTTTGCCGTCAACTTTTTTACGAAGTTTTGCCAGCTGAAACGCCAGAGCGGTAATTTGTTTTATATCCTCTTCGGTCTCGCCCGGCAGACCGACGATAAAATACAATTTTAATTTTTGCCATCCGGCCTGATACGCCGACTCTACAGCCGCAAATAAATCCTCATCTTTGAGCGGCTTATTGGTAATCCGTCTTAATCTTTCGCCGGCCGCCTCAACAGCAATTGTCAGCCCGCTCTTTCTGACCGGCGTTGCTAAACCAGGAAGCAGTTTCAACTGCCGGTCCACACGGAGACTCGGCAGTGACAGGCCGACATACTTGTCCTTGAAATATTTGTGCAGATGCGAGAGCAGCTCTTCAAGATTCGGATAATCGGCGGTTGATAAACTAAGCAGACTGACCGTGTCGAATCCTGTCGCTTTGTAAGAGGCCTTTGCAATATTCATAATCTTTTCAATGCTGCGGTAACGAACGGGTCTTCTGCAAAAACTCGCCTGGCAAAACAGGCATCGCCCGGGGCAGCCCCGCATAATCTCAACACAGACCCGCTCGTGGATGGCCTCTGTAAATGGAACTACAGGCCTAAGAGGAGCCGGAGCGTTTTCAAAATCTTTGACAACGGC
>CAYXPG010000084.1:0-2596 GCA_964467205.1 uncultured Pirellulales bacterium
CGTTAGTGGGATTTGCGGCGGCTTTGGTGCTTGCGACAATGCTGTGGCGGATAAGCTTTGTGCCGAGCAGTCCGTTTGTGGGTGATATTATCGTGGCGATATACCTTATGGTTATCCCGTCGCTGGCGCTTATTTTAGGTAGTTCGTCGAGTGCAAGCCCTCAGGCATCTATTGGGACGGCAAGAGAGATGAAACTTGTGGTGGCGTACGAGCTGCCGCTTGTATTGGCTTTTATCGTCGTCATTATTAAAACCGGCGGTCAGCTCAGTTTAGCCCAAATCGCCCAACAGACGCCGGCCCTCAGCATATCCGGAATGCTGGCTTTTCTGGTTGCGTTGTTATGCGTCCAGGCTAAACTCGGATTTGTCCCGTTCGATATCGCCGAGTCGGAAACCGAAATTGCAAGCGGTGTTTTGATGGAATATTCCGGTGCTCTCCTTGCCGTATGGAAAGTTATGCAGGCAATGATGCTTGTCGCACTGCCGATGTTTTTGGTAACGGTCTTCCTGGGAGGCTTCGAAGTCAACGCCTGGACGGGATACGGCAAATATGTGTTGGTGCTTGTTTTGATTATCCTGATAAAGAATACAAACCCGCGTGTGCGGATTGACCAGGCAATGAAGTTCTTCTGGGTATATTGCGGCATTGCCTTGGTTGTTGCTGTTATTTTAGCGATAATTGGTAATAATTGCGGTATCAGTTGGCTTTAGAAGCAAGACGAAAAACAAAATATAAAATTTGAGACACGAAATATGAGCTGGAAAATATGGGCATTAAAAAAGTCACCGTGGGTATTTCACGTTAATACCGGTGCGTGCAACAATTGCGATATCGAAATCGTAAATTGTCTGACTCCAAAATTCGACATCGAAAGGTTTGGCATGAAACTGGTGGGCTCGCCGCGGCACGCAGATGCCCTGCTGGTTACCGGCGGTGTTACCGCTCAGGCGGCTCCAAGGCTGAGAGAAGTATATCGCCAAACCGCCAAACCCTGCGTTGTCTTTGCAATTGGCGCCTGTGGCTGTGACAAGGGAATTTTCACCACCGGCTATCATATGGTAGGACCCGTAGATAAAATAATCAGGGAAATTGACCCCAACGCCATCATCGCTTATGTGCCGGGCTGTCCACCAAAGCCCGAAGCCATAATTTCAGGTGTGGTTAAGGCATTGTCGGTTTTATAATGCGTTAAGTTCAATACCAAATACGAGAAGCAAAATATGAACCAGGAAGAACTGAATAACAAAATATCGGAAATAAAAGAAAAACTCACAGCATTCGAGCAGCCGTTTGACAATAGAATATACCTTACCTGTGAGGCTGAGAACGCCTATGACATCAATAAATTCCTGTTTGAAGATGTGCCTTTGCGATTTGTGATTGCCACGGCTATTGATTCTGATGACTACTTTGAGGTTATTTATCATTATTCGTATGACCAGACCGGCTGTGTTGTCAACTTAAAAGCGATTATTCATAACAGAGAAAACCCCGCAATTGAGTCTCTCGCGACGTTTTTGCCTGCCGCCGAATGGATAGAGAGAGAGATGCACGACTTGATGGGAATCGAGTTCAAAAATCATCCTGATATGAGGCGGCTAATTCTCTCTGACGATTGGCCTGAAGGCCTTTATCCAATGAGGAAAGATGCGAAAAAGCCGGCGGAACGTCCGGATGGAGAACCATCCAGGCGTCCGACTATCCAATCGCAGTCGCCTGCCTGCAGAACCGTCCAGCTCTCCAAACCCGTTGTGCCGGTCGGACCATTTCACCCGCTGCAGGAAGAAATGGAGTTTTTCCAGCTTTCCGTAGATGGTGAAATCGTAACTGATATTGATGTGCGAATATCTTACAATCATCGTGGAATAGAAAAAATCAGCGAGTCCCTACAGTTCGACCAGGTACCTTTTTTGGTCTCGCGAATATGCGGCATCTGCTCCGCTTCCCATCCGCTTGCTTACGTCAATGCTGTCGAAGAAATTGCCGGCGTAACGCCTCCCGACCGTGCTCAATACATCCGGGTGATTATCAATGAGCTTGAACGCATCCACAGCCACCTTTTATGGGTAGGGCTGGCAGGCCACTTTATCGGCTACGACACCGTTTTTATGTGGTCCTGGAAATATCGCGAGCCCGTACTTGATTTGCTCGAAGAAATAACCGGCAATAGAAACAACTACGGAAACGTGGTCGTCGGTGGCTGTCGTGAAGACATCCCGAATGAGCTAAAGCCAAAAATAATAAAAGAAATGGACGAAATCCAAAAGAAAACCGAGATGCTCACCAACGCCGTCCTTGATGACCCAATTCTGCATGCCCGGCTGAAAGGTGTCGGTATATTAAGCAAGGAGGATGCTGTAAAATACGCCGTAACCGGCCCGACTGCCCGGGGAAGCGGCGTTGCTATTGATGTAAGGGCCGACGACCCTTATGCCGCTTATGGCGATTTGGACTGGAACGTAATTTCCCAGCCCGAAGGTGACGTCTTCGCAAAGGCCGTTGTCCGTCTCCTCGAAGTCCTTGAGGCCGCGAAAATAGCCAAAGAGGCAGTCAATAAACTCCCCGACGGTCCGATTACAGTTGAGGTCAAGGAAAT
>CAYXPG010000084.1:2696-8098 GCA_964467205.1 uncultured Pirellulales bacterium
CACGACTATGAAGCATTATTGAAATTAAGCCGTGAAAGAACAGCACAATTAAGAAAAGAGCTCGGCGTGCCGGAACTGAAGATGGAGGATTTACAAATTGGATAACATTTTACTTGTCCCAGTCTTTTTGCCGCTGATTGCAGGTTTTGTTCTGCTGTTCTTGCCGAACAAAATAAGCCTGCTGTCTAAAGCATTGGCATTAATTATTTCCATCGTTACTCTCGTTCTGGCTGTTAAGATATTTAACCTCGGTCAGCTTAGTTACGCTTGGTCCGTTGTGCAGATAGACAACCTGAAGTTGGATTTATTACTGAGAACAACGCCGCTGTCGGCATTTATATTAATGGCAGCTTCCGGTTTCGGCCTGTTAATAACTTTATATTCACTAAGAAGCGTGAATCGAGCCACGAGTCACGAGTCACGAGTCACGAACATTTATTATGGCTCAATCCTGCTTACAATAGGCGGCTCTGCCGGCGTATTACTCTCAAATCACTTACTGTTTTTGCTTATTTTCTGGGAAATTGTTACCGCATCCCTCTATCTTCTAATTACTACCGGCGGCAGAAATTCCAATTTCGCAGCCACAAAAAGTTTTGCAATGATAGGAGCATCTGACGCCGCTTTCCTGCTCGGAATAGCTCTTGTTTGGCTGCTAAACGACACATTTGTCATCTCGGATATCAGCCTGGCAACTACTTCGGCTCTTCCAATTATCGCCTTCTTGCTGCTTATGCTTGCCGCTATTACCAAGGCAGGCGCCCTGCCTTTACATACCTGGCTGCCCACCAGCGGCGAATATGCCCCGGCCTCTGTAATGGCCCTGCTGCCCGCTGCGCTCGACAAACTCCTCGGGATTTATCTGCTGGTCATAATTGTAACAAAAATGTTTATACTCAAATCAGCGGCTTTAAGCATAATCCTGGCTGCTATTGGTGCTGCTACAATCATTATTGCCGTGATGATTGCAATGGTTCAGCACAATCTCAAAAAGCTTTTGTCCTATCACGCTATTAGCCAGGTCGGCTATATGATTTTGGGCATAGCAACAATGACCCCGGTAGGTATTGCCGGCGGGGTATTTCACATGCTCAATCACGCTATATACAAATGTTGTTTGTTCTTATGTGGCGGGGCGGTTGAGCAGGCTGCCGGAACTGCAGAACTGGATAAACTTGGCGGCCTGGGCAAAAAAATGTCTATTACTTTCGGCGCCTGTCTCATCGCCGCTCTGAGTATTTCCGGCATACCACCCTTTAATGGATTCGTTTCAAAATGGATGGTTTATCAGGGCCTGATTCAAATGGGCTCGACAAATGCCGCCCCGGGGGCCGCATTATGGCCCATCTGGTTGCTTGCTGCTATGTTTGGAAGCGCACTTACGCTGGCTTCTTTTGTGAAAATTATACACTCGACGTTTCTTTCTCGTCTGCCCGATGAGTTAAAGGATGTAAAAGAAGTTTCGCCTTTGCAAACTATTCCGATGATTATTCTTGCCTTTCTGTGTGTATTTTTCGGAATCTTTTATCACGTACCGCTAAAGATGTTCATTTATCCCGCTCTCGGTATAGAACCTGGCACCGCAATTTTTGGTACCTGGGCATCCGGCCTGGCCACAATCCTGATTATAATCGGTGTTCTTCTTGGTCTGCTTATTTTACTGGCCGGTTTCCTGGCAACAAAGATAAGGACAGTTCCTACCTGGACCTGCGGCGAAGTACAGACTAATGAGCAAATGAGAATACCAGGAACCCATTTCTACAAAACGGTCTCATCTATGGGTATGCTTAAACAGCTCTACTACGGCCAGGAAAAAACCTGGTTCGATTTATACAATCAAGCAGGCAGGTTGGGCATGGCACTGACAAACTTCCTGAAATACCTGCATTCCGGCCTGTTATCGATGTATGTAACCTGGGTAACTTTGGGTTTATTGATAATTCTGTTTATAGTTTGCAGAATTTGGTGAGGTAAATATGGCTATTTTTTACGTTTTACTGCTGTTTATATTGATAGCTGCTATTATCGCGGTGGAAACAAAAGACCTCTTAAGCTCTGTCATTTGTGTCGGCGCCATCGGTTTCAGCGGCTCCTTGATGTTTCTATTTCTGCGGGCGCCTGATATCGCAATGACTCAGATTGTTGTCGAAGTTTTGGGCTTAATCATCCTGATTCGAGCAACTATTTCACGTGACCTGACTTTTATCACCGGCGATAGAGAATTCTTCGGAGTAGTTGTTTCTGTGGCGATTCTCTTTGTAATTTTCCTGGCCGGCCAAACAGTCCTTGCGACTTTGCCTGATTTCGGAACCCCTGCTTTTGTTGCTACTGCTCAGAACCCCGACTTGCCTGCCCCGGCCGCTCAGACCTATATCGCACAAGGCCTGCAAAGAACCGGCGCTGCAAATCTTGTTTCTGCAGTTATTCTGGATTTCCGCGCTTATGATACCCTTGGAGAAGCAACCGTCCTGTTTACTTCAATTATCGGCGCAACCGTGATACTGCGAAAAAATAGTAGAAGACTTCGGGAGGAAACAAACGAATGAAAGGTATGACAATAATAGTAAAAACAATCAGCAGTTGGGTCAAGATGCTCATCTTTCTGTTCGGTCTTTATATCATTCTCTTTGGTGATATCTCACCGGGCGGCGGTTTCGCCGGCGGCGTGGTTTTAGCTTCTGCTTACGTACTGCTTATGCTCGCTTTCGGCGGAGATTTTGTGAAACAAAACCTTTCACCATCGCTGGCCTTGAAGCTTGTTTGTGTCGGAACATTGGCTTTTGCGACAATTGCTGTCGCAGGATTGTTTTACGGACCAGACGCTTTCTTCTGGAATTTTATTACACAAAAATGGCTGGCAGGCGAAGGTTCTAACCTGCACTTTATAAACGCCGGAATTATAACGCTCGCTGAGTGTGCCATTGGCTTAATAGTAGCTGCCGCAATATTTCTTGTTATTTTTACCTTTTCGACCTTTAAGCCTGATATTTCAGCTAATCAAAAGGAGTAAGAACCTATGCCATATGCGTTATGCTTTTTATTGTTTGTGATTGGCCTCTACTGTGTTCTCGTCAAAAAGAATATGGTTAAAATTGTCATCGGCATCCTCGTGATGGAATATGCCGTCAATCTTTTTCTCATTATGCTCGGATATCGAACCGGTGGAATAGCACCTGTTGTCGAAAAAGCCCATACCGAATCCGCAACCGCCCAGGTTATGGCCGGCTTCGTCAACAGCTCAGTTGACCCCCTCCCGCAGGCACTCGTACTTACTGCTATCGTTATTAGTTTAGGGTCCTTAGCGCTTATCATTTCAATTTGTATCAGAACTTATGAAAAATATGGTACCTTCGACATCACTAAGATAAGGAGGTTAAAAGGATGAGCATACCGCTGCCTGTTTTTGTTGCTGTACCTTTGATAACTGCTTTCGTGATGCCTCTTTTCGGTAAAAAAGGCAAAGCTGTTGCAACGCTTTTGGCTAACCTGGCAACTATTGCCCTGCTCGTATTGGCCGTCGCTTCCATCGGCCAATCCAGAGTCTATGAAATAGGCAGGTGGTCCATCCCTCTGGGAATTAATCTTGTCCTTGACGGATTAAGCTCGCTTCTTTTGCTGATTATAAGTGTCGTCAGTGCCGCTGCAATGCTGTTTAGCACGAGATATATGGAGCAGTACACCGCCAAGCCAAAGTACCTGTGTTTATTTTTGCTTATGGTCGCCGGTATGAACGGCGTGGTGCTCTCCGGAGACATCTTCAATCTCTTTGTATTTTTAGAGATTGCTTCAATTGCTTCTTATGCATTGGTTGGATTTGGTTGTGAGCACGAAGAGCTTGAAGCTTCCTTTAAATATATGGTACTCGGCAGTGTAGCTTCTATGTTTATTCTTTTCGCGGTTGCTCTTGTTTATGGTAACACCGGCTCGCTAAATATGGCATATATCTCAAAGGCTATTACAGATGCCGGCTTAAATGTCGGTCTTGCCTTTGCTATGGCCTTGTTTATTGCCGGCTTTGGCTTAAAAGCGGCGTTGGTGCCTTTCCACGCCTGGCTGCCGGATGCACACCCATCCGCTCCTGCTCCGATTTCCGCTATGCTCTCAGGCGTACTGATAAAAGCTCTTGGAGTATACGCTCTTGTCCGCGTCCTTTTCAATGTCTTTGGCATATCTGTTTCCCTTGGATGGGTATTGGTCACCCTTGGGGTTTTAAGCATGGTTGTTGGCGTCTTTTTAGCCGTCGGACAGTGGGACTTCAAAAGACTGCTGGCCTATCACAGTATCTCACAGATGGGCTACGTTGTCCTCGGTATTGGCTTGGGGGCCCTCATCCTGGCAAAAGGCCAAAACGTTGCCTGGGCTTCACTTGCTATTCTTGGAGGATTGTTCCATCTTGCCAATCACGCTGTCTTTAAATCTCTCTTGTTCTTAACGAGTGGCTCAGTGCAAATGTCAACCGGAACAAGACAGCTAAAAGAGCTTGGAGGCCTTGCGCAAAAATTACCTTACACCAGGGCTACCTGTGCTATTGCTTCCGCTTCCATTGCGGGTATCCCTCCGTTTAATGGCTTTTGGAGTAAGCTCTTACTTGTCATTGCAGCGGTGCAGGCAGGATTCTTTGGATTGGCTGTTATTACTGTTATTGTTAGTTTGGTTACTTTAATTTCGTTCCTGAAAGTGCAGAGATATGTTTTCCTCGGCGAACTGCCGGAAAATCTCCGGCAAACAAAAGAAAACACCGGCTCTATGCTCATTGCAATGATATCTTTAGCTTGTTTGTGTGTACTGATGGGGTTATTGTTGATGCCGGCTTTAAGGTCCACTGTTCTCGAACCTGCTGTAAAGGTATTAACCGATGGACTCGAATACTCCGCTAATGTAATTGAAATGGCCAATATGTAATTAACATAAGGTGTGAAAATGAGGCGACTGATTTATTTTGTTGTAGCATTGGTTGTTTGGCTGTTACTGACCTGGTCTCTTGATACCCAGATGCTGATTGCAGGGGTGATAGCCTCTATCATTGTTGCGGTACTGTTTCACGAAATAATGCCTAAAGAGCATAAAGTTTTTATTTCGCCGGTTCGTATGTTTTGGCTTTTGCTTTATGTGCCGGTATTTTTCTATTATATGCTAATAGCCAATTTGGATGTTGTCTATCGCGCCTTGCACCCCAAAATGCCCATAAATCCCGGCATTGTTAAAATAAAAACAAAACTCAAAACAGATTCCGGCATCACCGCCCTGGCAAATTCCATCACCCTGACCCCCGGCACTTTGACCGTGGACTTGACCAACGACGGTTTTCTGTATGTCCACTGGATAAACGTAAAGTCCGACGATGTCGAGCAGGCAACTAAATTTATCGCAAAAAGGTTTGAGTGGTTTTTGGAGAAAATTTT
>CAYXPG010000085.1:0-8056 GCA_964467205.1 uncultured Pirellulales bacterium
CCATTGAGCCGTTTTGCCTGTTGGTGCTCTCTCTGTTTACCAGTCGAATTCAGCGATGATTGGTGTGTGGTCGCTGGGTCGGTCCGCAAGGCGCGGTTCTTTGTCGATGTAGCAGGCGGTGGATTTTTTACCCAGAGGTTTTGTTGCCATAATATGGTCTAACCGCCATCCGAGATTTCGTTTAAATGACCCTCTCATTCGATAATCCCAGAACGTATATTGCCCCGCCTCTTTGCAGTGCATTCTAAATACATCGACAAATCCCCACTTCATAACTTTTTCCAGTGCTTTGTGGACCTCCGGATGGAAGCAGACGTGTCCCAGCAGGCCATCAGGGTCATATACGTCTATCGGCTCAGGTGCTGCATTGAAGTCGCCTATCCAAAGAATGGGGTCGGCGGGGGAGAAATTCTTTTCGAAAAACGCAAGCAGCCGATTGAACCAGTTTAACTTGTAATCGAACTTTTCAGACTCAGGCGAGTATCCCTGCGGGATATAAGTATTGACGATTATAATCCCGTTGATTTCAGCTTTTATAAGTCGGGCCTGGTCTTTGGGTTCGTCCTCAAAGCCGAACCGGACGTTTTTCATTTTATTTTTGGAGAAAATAGCTACGCCGTTATAGCTTTTCTGGCCTTTGAAGACGTATTTATAGTCGGTTTTTTCGAAGGCGTCAGCGGGGAAATCGACGTCCTGTACCTTTGTTTCCTGCAGGCAAAAGACGTCCGGCTGATGGTCGGAGAGCCACTTTATCACGATGGGCAGCCGGGCACGTAAGGAATTGACGTTGAAGCCGGCGATTTTCATCTGAACAATTTTTGAGCTTAGACTGTTATAAATTCGGCAATTTGACCGATAATATTATATGGATTTGCCGATGGCTTGTATAATATTAGCAGATTATTTTCGGTTTTCTACAAATATATTCGGATATTATTTTTGGGTCGGCCTTAGTCGTCAACAAAATGGAGTTTGAGAAGATGATTAAAAGAGTGCTATTAGCGGCTGTTTTGTTCGTTTTATGTTTTACGTTAATCGGCTGTCAAACTGTTGCGGGCCTGGGTGGCGATATTAAATGGACAGCCGAATCAACAGCGGAACTGCTTGAGCCGTAAGACGGTTCGATTGCTCAGATATGCGGGCTTTTGTTTTGCGGCGTTTATGGAGATTTTGGGGAGTTATGTAAGCTCTTCCACCTTATTTTTTTTAGATTTGATATCAACAGGCACATCTTTTATCGGGGCTGGTTTTTTGGTTGTTTTTTTCGGTTGGTCGATTTTCTGTGAGACGGTTTCTGCGTGCGAGAGGTCTGTAGTTTCAGCGGTTTTATCGATGTTAGTGTAACTTTCGACTATAGCCAAGAGGCTCAGGAGGAAGCTGAGCATGCTTTCTGCTCCCTGATTGGCATTAACTCCGCCTTGCATCAGGGCATCGTGACATCCCTTGGTTCTGAAGTTGTAAACAGGGATATGCAGGTCATTTTCACCGAGGAACCAGTCAAAGGCCTTTCTTTGTAGTGCCAGGAATCTGGGGTTTTGAGTAACGTCATAAGCTGCCCGGAGCATCATAACGGTCGCTGCCGCTTCAATTGGCTGCTGGTCAAATTGTGCCTTTATTCCGGAGCGTCCATACCAGCCGTTACACCCGACGAAGCTGAAGTGATTGCCGTCGAAGGTATTGTCGAGCAGGAACTCGCAGGTTTTCATTGCGACTTCGGTGTATTTTTCGTCCTCGAATATCAAAGCGGTGACGAAGAGTGCGTGCGGCAGAACGGCATTATCATAGGTTAGCGTATCTTCAAACCACTGCCAGTCGGGGTGGGAGTTTCTTTTATATAATTCGACCAGTTTATCTGCGGCGATTACAAGCTGTCGTTTGATGTCACTTGCTCCCGGGAACTGCTTGAGGTAATCAGACATACCAAGTATCGAATAAGCCATACCCCTTGGGTGCTGCTTTTGGACATATTTTACGGACCTGTCGAAGCAGTCTTTGATAATTGACAGATATGACGGCGAGGGCAGCTTTGCCATAACGGTTCCGAAGGCCCAGAGCAGCCTGCCGAGTGCATCGCAGAGAGGTTCATTTTTAATCCAGGTTCTGTCAAAGTTCATAAAATTTCTGACTGAGCCGTCGTCATTTTGTGAATGCATAATGAAAGACAGGTATATTTCAAAAAGCTTGAGCGCATCGGGCTCAAGGTAATGGTCGTAATATTTAGTCATTGCGATTACAGCCCTTGCGTTATCATCGGTGCAGTAGCCGAAATTTCGATTTGGAGCGGTAAATCTGGCGTGCTGGTAGAGTCCGGTGTCGTCAGTGAGCTTTTTGAGATGCTCCAAAGAGGGTTCAGGTATTTCGAAAGTTGATTTTCTTGCCAAAGTAGCGGCTTTTGCTTCAATTTTGACGGGCAGTCGTTTTGAGTTGAAAAGTTTCCAGTATGCCTGTCCGATTTTTGGCCAAGTTCTTGACCTGCCATAGTCATAAGCTTTTCTGCGGAGTGAATAAAACAATGAATCGTCTTGTAGTATTTCGATTATAGCGTTAGCCATTTCGTTTGAATCGCCGAACGGCACCAATTTTCCCTGTCCGTTTGCCAAAAGTTCCATAGCGGCCCAATAAGGGGTTGAAACAACGGCTTTACCTGTTCCTACAGCGAAGGAGAGGGTTCCACTGGTTAATTGCTCTCTGTTGAGATACGAAGTGACATAAATGTCTGCGGCGCAGAGGAAATTGCTAAGCTCTTCGTTGCTTACGAACCTGTTATGGAACATCACATGTTCGGCGCAGCCTAAATCTTTTACCATTTGCTGGAGACTGTATCTATAAGATTCACCGTCTTGTCTTAAAACAGAAGGGTGTGTCATTCCCAGAACCACGTAGAGGACCGATGGTTCGGCCTCGATTATGGCGGGCATAGCCTTTAGCATAACCTCGATACCTTTGTTCTTGCTGAGCAGGCCGAAGGTCAAAATCGTTCTTCTGTCTTCCACACCGAATTTGTGCTTGTAGTAGTTGTTGTCAACGAAAGGCGAATCAGGTATGCCGTGAGGGACGAGTTCGATTTTTTTACTTGAGAGACCATAAATGTCCTGCAGCATATCGATGCCTCGTTCATTCATAATAATTACTTTGTATGAGGCATTGCATACGTCCCTTAATGACTTGTAGTAAGATGTGTCGGGGTTATCAAGTAGCGTATGTAGCGTTGTTATTATCGGAGCATTTAGCTGGTTGAGCAGCAGAGAGAGATATGAGCCGGCTTCACCTCCGAAGAGTCCGAATTCGTGCTGGACTGAAACCGCATCGACGTGACTGAAATTTATGTAGTCGGCTGCGCAGATATAATCATTTTTCACGTTTTGTCGAATTTCAAATTTAACAGGGTCATTATATGTCAGGTTGTCCTCGGAGCGCATAGCCACCACCAAAGGCTCAAAACCACCCTTTGCAGCAGAAGATATGTTGTTGATAAGGTCGGTAGTAAAAGTTGCGATTCCACATCTTCTTGGCCTGAAAGAAGAAATAAACGCCACTTTTTTTGTGGAACTCTTTGCCATCCGTAACATTCCTTGATATATCCGCTACATAGTAATGTATTATACTAACGATGTTGTATTAGTCTGTCAAGTAAATTGAGGGTTTTGTTCTGGTGCGAATTTTTTTTTGTCCAAAAGAGCAATTTGGGGTTGTTGAGAGGGGTAAAAATTGGAATTTTGCAAAATTTTTCCAATTTTTTCGTTTCTTGGCTGACAAAAGGCGTTGATTTCGTATATATTACTACTAATGTAGTAGGAATTACGGGATATTTATTATGAAACTTTCTACTCGAACCCGCTATGGAATCAGGGCTATGCTTGAATTGGCCGAAAACCACGGTGAGGGCCCTTTGCAGATTAAAGTTATTGCTAACCGCCAGGATATATCCGTAAAATATCTTGAGCAGTTAATGGCTATGCTTAGGTCAGGAGGCTTTGTCAGGAGTATCAGGGGCTCTAAAGGCGGCTATATGCTATCGAAGGTTCCTGCCCAGATTAAACTTGACGAACTTTTTACTTGTCTGGAAGGCACGGTGGTTGCTGTCGAATGTGTTGAAGATGAAAATTTTTGTGCGCGAGCCGTTGATTGCGTAACAAGGCAGGTCTGGGCGCAGGTGCAGGCGGCGATGGTGAAGGTCCTGCAGTCAATGACATTGCAGGATTTGGTTAACAGGACAAAGGAAAGAAAAAATCTGGATTATCAGATATAACAAGATGGAGGCTGAACAATGAGTGCGATATTCGAAGATATAACCGCTGCGATAGGCTATACACCTTTGGTTCGAATCAACAAACTCGGTTCCGGCAAAGCGACGATTCTGGCCAAGCTTGAATCATATAATCCCTGCGGGAGCGTGAAAGACAGGATTGCTTTGTCAATGATAGAGGCAGCGGAGAAGAAAGGGCTGATAAAGAAAGAAACTGTTATAATTGAACCGACCAGCGGCAATACCGGTATAGGTCTTGCCTGTGTTTGTGCGGCAAAGGGATATAAACTGGTACTGACTATGCCTGAATCGATGAGCATTGAGAGAAGAAAGCTGCTGCGGTTGTTTGGTGCGGAACTTGTGCTGACACCTGCGGTAGAGGGGATGACGGGAGCTGTGAAAAAAGCCGAACAGCTTGTGGCCCAGAAGCAGAATGCTTTTATGCCGCAGCAATTCAACAATCCCGCAAACCCACAGATTCACAGGGAAACGACGGCAAAAGAAATCTGGATAGACAGTGACGGTATGGTCGATATTCTTGTGTCGGGCGTAGGTACCGGTGGAACTATAACGGGTTGTGGAGAAGTTTTGAAACAAAAGAAGGAGGATTTAAGAGTTGTGGCGGTTGAGCCGAAAGATTCTCCGGTGCTTTCAGGCGGCAAGGCGGGTCCGCATAAGATACAGGGTATCGGGGCAGGGTTTGTGCCGGAAGTTTTGAATGTTGAGATAATTGATGAAATCATACAGGTCTCGAATGAAGATGCTATTGAAACGGCCAGACAATTGGGAGCGAAAGAGGGGATGTTGGCAGGTATAAGCTCAGGGGCTGCGATGTGGGCGGCAATAGAGCTTTCTCAGAGAGCGGAATGTGAAGGTAAGACAATCGTGGTGATTGTGCCCGATACCGGAGAGAGATATATATCCACCGAGATGTTCAACCAACTTTAACGGAGCCGGTATTAAAGAATAATTGTTGTTTTGGTTTTTATGCTTGGGAAACGATATGGCAAAGCAAAATATCAAACTGACCGATAGGAAAATTGAAAGTCTGGTTGACGAAATAGCGCGGACGTATGAGGGTGATTCGGGGATAAATTTTATCGACGTTTCAGATTTACCGGTCAGGGATAAGATATGGGAGATTATCGGTTTGTTTATGGAGCTGCTTTTTCCGGGCTATACGGGCAAAAGGACGGTTACGAAAGCGAATATCAGTTTTATAGTTATTGATATTCTGTACCATATATATGCGGAGCTGTCCGACCAAATAGAGCGTGCCTTGAAATACCGCTGCAGGATGGACAAATGTGACAGCGGCGACTGCAGGAGGATGGCTGAAGATGCCACCCAACATTTGCTGACCCTGCTGCCGAGGATTCGAGAGCTTCTCAAAGGTGATGTTGGAGCTGCTTTTGATGGTGACCCTGCTGCGAAATCTTACGAGGAAATTGTTATCAGCTATCCGTGCATTATAGCGATAGCAACGTATCGAATTGCGCACGAGCTGTATTTACGAGATATTCCTCTGATACCACGGATAATGACTGAATGGGCGCATTCAAAGACCGGCATTGATATAAATCCGGGGGCAAAGATAGGCAAAAACTTCTTTATCGACCACGGCACCGGTGTTGTTATAGGTGAGACCACGGTGATAGGAGATAATGTGAAGATATATCAGGGTGCTACGCTGGGTGCTTTGAGCTTTCCCAAGGATGAAAGAGGGGAGATAATAAAGGGCGGCAGGAGACATCCGACGATAGAAGACAATGTAACAATTTATGCTGAGGCGACGATATTAGGCGATGTAGTTATTGGAAAAGATACGGTAATCGGCGGCAATGTATGGCTGAAGGAGTCGGTGCCGCCCGGCGTTACTGTTACGACACAAGGTACGGAGCTGGTTTATAAAAAGCACAAAGAATAAAGGTTTTTGGAGAGTTTTATTTTGGATGAGCGGTTAGTTGACAGGATACAGGAGCTTAAAGAAGTGCGTAAGGCGGTGATACTTGCGCACAATTATCAGCCGGGTGAGATACAAGATATTGCCGATTTTTGCGGTGATTCGTTAGACCTTAGCATAAAGGCGTCGGAAACCAAGGCGGAGGTAATAGTTTTTTGCGGCGTGAAGTTTATGGCTGAAACCGCAGCTATTTTATCGCCTGAAAAAACGGTGCTTTTGCCGGACAAATCAGCCGGCTGCACCTTGGCTGATATGATAAGCGCAGAGCAGTTACAGCAGCTCAAAGACGAGCACCCCGGAGCATTGGTTGTGTGTTACGTAAATAGCAGTACGGAGGTAAAGGCCCTGAGTGATTACTGCTGCACGAGTGCTAATGCTGCTGAAGTGGTTAATTCCATACCAGCCGACAGAGAGATTATCTTTGTGCCTGACCAGCATCTCGGCCAGTCTGTCATCGATAGAACCGGTAGGAACATAATACTTGCGCCGGGCTATTGTTGGACACACGTGGTTATAACCGGTGAGGATATAAAGAATACAAAAGCAAAATATCCGGATGCGGTTGTGATGGCACATCCGGAATGCGCCGAGCCGGTCAAAGCGCTTTCGGATGAGCTGCTTAGTACCAGCCAGATGCTTCGGTTTGCCGAGAAGAACGGCGCTAAACGATTTATAGTAGCTACGGAGACAGGAATGATTTATGCTTTGAAGAGACATAATTCTGATGCGGAGTTTATAGCAGCCAGCGAGAAGGCGATATGTCCGAATATGAAGAAGATTACTCTGGAAAAAGTACTCTGGTCGCTGGAAGATATGCAATACAAAGTTGAGGTGCCGGAAGAGATAAGAATAAAAGCCAAAAAGGCACTTGACAGGATGGTTGAGGTTCTGCCGTCAAGATAAGAAGGATTTAGTGAAATGGACAAAGAGACTGAATATCATTTGGAGACGTTGGCTCTGCACGCCGGCCAGGAGGTTGACTCGGATACTTTAAGCAGGGCGGCGCCGATTTATCAAACGACCAGCTATTGTTTTAAGGACACCGAGCATGCAGCCAATCTGTTTGCCTTGAAAGAGTTCGGCAATATTTACACCCGCCTGATGAATCCGACGACGGACGTTTTGGAGAAACGGCTGGCAGCAATGGAAGGAGGTGTTGGTGGTCTTGGGTTAAGTTCAGGCCAGTCGGCGATTTATGTAAGTGTATTTAATATTTGCGGCGCAGGAGGCCATATCGTATCTTCGAACTCGCTTTATGGGGGCACAGTTACTCTATTTAGTCAGACCTTTCCCAAGCTTGGTATTGAAGTAACTTTTGTTGACCCAAAGGAGCCGGCGAATTTCGCCGGTGCAATCAGGGAAAATACCCGGCTGATTTATATCGAGACAATCGGCAATCCGAAAAATGATATTTTGCGATATGAAGAAATCGCTGAAATCGCCCACGATAATGGTATTCCGGTGATTTGTGATAATACTGTTACGACCCCCATTCTGTTTAGGCCGATTGACTATGGGATTGATATTGTAGTTCACAGTTGCACAAAATTCATCGGCGGTCACGGCACAAGCATCGGCGGAGCAATTGTTGATTCAGGTAAATTCAACTGGGCCAACGGCAAGTATCCCGAACTGACTGAGCCTGACCCGAGCTATCACGGCGTAAAATATGTGGAGCAGTTCGGTGAATTAGCTTATATCATAAAGGCCCGAACGCAATTGTTACGGGATATGGGTAGTTGTATGTCGCCGTTTAATGCGTTTCTCTTTTTGCAGGGGCTGGAGACGCTGCATCTGCGTATGCCGAGACATTCGGAAAATGCAATGAAACTTGCCGAGTGGCTGGA
>CAYXPG010000086.1:0-8047 GCA_964467205.1 uncultured Pirellulales bacterium
AACGCCTCAGCCATCGCCAGCGGCACTTTTGCCTCATTTTCTACTACGAGCGCCCGCATTTCCTGCTCGCGTGCGAATGCCATAGCCCGGCGTTTCTCAGCCTCTGCCTTTGCACGCCGCATATCAGCCTCGGCCTGGGCGGCTTGAAGTTTAGCGCCGATATTATCCCCTACATCTACGTCGGCAATATCGATAGATAAAATCTCATAAGCCGTCCCTGCATCCAGGCCCTTGGACAAAACCGCTTTTGAAATATTGTCCGGATTTTCCAAAACGCCTTTGTACGTTATCGCACTGCCGATTGTCGTAACAATTCCTTCACCTACTCGTGCTATAACAGTTTCTTCAGTTGCACCGCCGATCAATCTTTCGATATTG
Source organism: uncultured Pirellulales bacterium (assembly GCA_964467205.1). GTDB lineage: Bacteria > Planctomycetota > Phycisphaerae > Sedimentisphaerales > Anaerobacaceae > CAYXPG01. The sequence continues at coordinate 379 of CAYXPG010000086.1, forward strand.
GCGCGCACCGTTACACGCGCCTTGGCCTTTAATTGAATCCCGTCCTGGGCAACCGCATCGATAGTGTCTTTGCCCTTATCTGGCTCGGGGCAGTCAATCACTTTCGGATTAACACTTGTCTGAACAGCTTCGAGGATATCGCGGCCTGCAAGGTCAATGGCTGTGGCTGTCTTCATAGTCAAATCGATATTGGCCCTGTTTGCTGCGACCAGTGCACGTACAACATTGGGGACACGACCACCTGCCAAATAATGGCTTTCCAAATCCTGGGTCGTCAAGGTAAGACCAGCCTGAACAGCCGTTATTTTGCTCAGAACTATCGTCCTGGTATCGACCTTTCGTAACCACATCCCGATAAGCTCGGAGAATTTAACCTGGGCCTTGCATAGCTTGGCCTGAAGCCATAACCTGAAAAATTTGGCTAACAAAAACAACGCCACTAATACTAAAAGAAAAAGTATAATACCAACTGCCGTAACCAGCATTCTCTGATATTCACCTGCAACTAAAATTATCTTTGTTAAGTCACTCATTTTTTCCCCTTTCAATTTGTTTTTTTGTTAATAAACAATACCTCTGCTACAGTCATTTAGCCCTCTTCAATTACACGAACCGTTACCCGGGTGCTTTCCACGTCGATAACTTTTACATTTTTGCCTTTATCAACATAGCCGCTTTCAGCCACACATTCAACTCTCCGGCCGGAAAAATCGCACATCCCCACCGGCCTAAGCGGTGTAAGCACCGCACCTTCGGCTCCCAGCAGCTTCTTTATCGCTTCTGTATCCGGTATCGCATCGCCCTGCTCACGCTGTGGCGGCGAAAGCGTAACACTTTTACCAAATTTCGTCCTGGGAAATATTTTATAGGCAATTATCACAATCGATGGTATCATCACAATGGCAATGATTATACCTATCCAGCCGGCCGTTGCGCTGTGACGGAAAAATATCGCTATCCCGCCAATCAGGCACGCCAGAGCACAGACACTTATCAAACCGCCGCTTGGTACAAATACTTCAGCTATTATCAAAGCGGCTGAAAGGAAAAACAGAAAAACTGCAAAAATAAGCCACCAATCCATTACTTTGTCCCTCTTAAAAACATTACCTCGCAACTTTTCTAAGCTACCCTTCGATTCAGTCTTCCATCGCCCGTACTACAACTCTGTTGCCGTGAATTTCAATTATCTCAATCCTGGCGCCTTTGTCAAGAAACTCTGCTACAGCTACACAATCGACTATTGCCTCGCCGAATGTTGCTTTTCCCGCCGGCCTCAGCGTCGAAATCACTTCGCCCATGTCACCGACCTTTACACTTATTGTCTCACTTGAAGGTGGAACAGTCAGATTAATTTCTATTTCATCGCCCTGCTTTGCCAATGCAGGCATTAGAGTAAGACCGCTGAGAAACTCCAGCTTAGGCAGATACTTCGCCAGAGACCACGCCAGGATGACAAATCCCACAAACCCAAGTGACATTCCTAAAATTCCATCTGTTAAGAATTGCCAGTTTTCGGGACTATCCGGCCAGGGCAGCCTGTCCGGCGGATTCTTTATCAGCATACCGAACAGACCGGCCAATACGCAGATTATCCCTGCAAAACCTGCAATCCCAAAACCCGGAAGTACGAACAGCTCCACCATCAGCAGCAGTACTCCGATGACAAATAATGCCACTTCCACCCAGTTTGCCAGCCCTATAAAGTATTTACTGCCGATTATAATCGCGATACATATGACCGCCACCAGCCCGGGCAGACCAACTCCCGGCGTATTAAGCTCCACATACACACCTAACATTGCAACCATAACAAGAATACCCATTACTGCAGGCGAATTTAACCATCGAACCATTTCCTCCGACCACATGGTCTCAAGAACATTTGTTTCTCCGGCAAAGGTTACACCATCTCGTTTGGAAAGAAACTCGAGGACCCCTGCCCTGTCTTTGACCACCGCCCTTGCTATGCCGTATTCGAATGCGCTTGATGCTATCAGTGTTAATATCTTGTCTTTCTCGACAATTAACTCTTTATTGTCCAGGTCATATTCGTTCGCATCTTTGGGCAGCCGAACGCTCTCGAAAAATTCATGCTCGCCGGTTGTGAGGTTCTTGACCCTGTACACTTCAATCTGCATCGTTACCATTGCCCGCAAAAGTGCCTGTGGATAGCCGTTGGCCTCTGCCGCACGGTCAAAAGCTGCCCGAATAAAGCTCTCCTGTTTCTCACGCTCGACACCCTCAAGCTTTGCACCGGGTGAAATTATTATCGGCGCACAATCACCTATAGTGGTATTTTCGAGCATTATGATATCCTGGCAGGAAACACTTATCATCGCACCCGCTGATATCGCCTCGGTGGTTACATAGGCCACAGTATGGGCTTTTTTGCCTACGTCGAGTATGAAGTATTTCGATATATCATCCGCCGCTGTAACCAGTCCTCCATAAGTGCTTATCTCGTATATCAGGTATGTAGCGCCCCAATCAAGCGCAGTTTGAGTTCTCCGCCGGATGGATTTATACAGCCCGTTGTCAATCATATTCTCGCAGACGATTACCGCAGCTTTTGCAGCCGGCAAATCCAACTCCGGCAAATTCGCCTCCAGCTCATTTGGCCCCGCCCTGCCGCTTGTGGAAAGAACCGATGCGCACAACAGTACGCAGGGTAAAACAATCAGAATTAACCCAATACGACTCTTCATATACATACACCAATTTACCTATATGTTGACAGATTAGCAACAAAAAGTCGCAATATTTTAAAGGCTTTTCAGGTTTTTTCTGAGTTTTTTTGCGAGACAGGCCGGACCTCGTAAGGATTCTCCGGGTCAACCCCCTCCCACTGAAGACCGCCAATCACCGCCTGGGCGATATTGGTCAGGTGGTCGCCGATTTTCTCCACATTATCAACCATATCGATAAATACCAGACCCGTCTCAGCCGAACATACACCCTCGGTCATCCGCTGCACGTGGCTGCGGCGAAAATCTATCTGCATCTTATTGAGATTTATCTCGTTGCCCAGGGCTGATTTCGCCGACTCAATATCATTGTTCTCCAGAGCCGTTATGATACAATCGAACATCCGCTCAACCTCTTCTTTAAGTTTATTTGCCTCACCTAATGCAAAGTTACTGAAAGAAAGATTCCGCTCGATTTTGCGCTCCGCTATTTCCACAATATTCACGGCGTGGTCGCCGATACGCTCAAGGTCGTTAACTGTATGCAAAAGTACAGGCAATGTAGTCGATACTTCATCAGAAAGCTTATTGCGCGATAATGCCGAAAGGTAAGATGTGATTTTGAGCTGGAATTCATCGATAATATCTTCTATTTCTCTTACCGATTCAAGTCTTCTTTTATCATCGCTTATAATACCGTTAATAGACCGCCTGACAGCTTTTTTGGCTTTCTTGGCTACGTGAACAATTTCACGTTTGGCTTGTTCCAATGCTATCACTGGGGTACTGAAAAGACGCTCATCCAGAACCACTGGCCGAACCGTCACCTCACTTGGTCTTTCTCTAACGATTAAAATGACTATCTTTTCCAGTACGCCGGTCAGCGGCAGAAAAATCACCGAGTCAAGTACCTTTATTGTCGTATGAGCAACTGCAATATAAGCGGCGATTGTTGTTGCTCCAATTTGCCACGGCGTAATTACATATACTAATTTGCAAAGCCACCCGATAAGCCAGAACCAGATGAATGCCCCAAGAACATTGAACGTCGTATGGGCCCAGGCGGTTCTACGAGCATTTTGATTTGCCTGAAGAGCAGCAAGCTGAGCCGTAATTGTTGTACCAATATTATCTCCGAGGATAAAAGGAATTACGATTGTTAATACCTGGTACCAGTCATCGCCGAAAGCGCCGGACGCCGCCAGCATCTGAATCATCGCTATCGAAGCGGAGCTGCTTTGAAGAAGCATCGTTATAACCATCCCGGCCAGAACCGCCAAAAGGGGATGACGACCAAAAGATATAAGCACTGCCTGGACTCTCTCACTGCCCTCTAAAGGGCTGAAAGAATCTTTCATAAAACCTATACCGATAAAAAGAATGCCAAAGCCCAGCAGAATTTGCCCTGTGTCTTTGACGACACGGCTCCTGCCGAATATCTGGAGAACAAAGCCCATAGCCATCGCAGGAAGAGCATAATCGGTGATTGTGAACGCCTCAAATCCGGATATTGATACCAGCCACGCCGTAGCTGTTGTACCGACGTTTGTGCCGATAATTACTGGTATTGCCTGTTTGAGTGTAAGCAGACCGGCATTGACGAAACCAACCACCATCACAATTGCCGCTGAACTTGACTGGATTAGAGCTGTAATGCCGGCTCCAACAAAAAAACCGACCAATCGTTTCTTTGTCATCGATTCGAGCACGTTTTTGAGTCTTTGGCCTGCAACATTCTTGAGACCATCAGACATCTGCATCATTCCGTAAAGAAACAATGCCAGCCCCCCTACCGTGCCGAAAATCATGCCTTTGACCATAACAATTCCCAGAAAAATCAATTGTTGATGTTAGATAATTGATAAATGAAAAATAATCAACAAAAAATATTCAATATCTGTCCCGAGCTTGTTTATATTGAGCACGGTCGAAGGAATCGAAGGAACCATTCTGCAAACTGCTTCTGGTTATTGAGGGTTTTCCTGCGAGATAGGCCGGACCTCGTAAGGGTTCTCCGGCTCAACTCCCTCCCACTGAAGGCCGCCAATCACCGCCTGGGCGATATTGGTCAGGTGGTCGCCGATTTTCTCCACATTATCAACCATATCGATAAATACCAGACCCGTCTCAGCCGAACATACACCCTCGGTCATCCGCTGCACGTGGCTGCGGCGAAAATCTATCTGCATCTTATTGAGATTTATCTCGTTGCCCAGGGCTGATTTCGCCGACTCAATATCATTGTTCTCCAGTGCCGTTATGATATAATCGAACATCTGGTCAACTTCATCTTTAAGTTTATCCGCCTCAGACAGGGCAAAATCACTAAAGGAAAGCTTCTTCTCGATTTTACGCTCCGCAATTTCCACAATATTCACGGCGTGGTCGCCTACGCGCTCCAGGTCGTTAACTGTATGCAAAAGAACAGGCAATGCAGTCGATACTTCCTCGGAAAGCTGTCTGCGCGATAATGCCGAAAGGTAAGATGTGATTTTGAGCTGGAATTCATCGATAACATCTTCGGTTTCTCTCACCGATTTAAGCATTCTACGGTCGTTCTTGACAATCCCATCGATAGAACACTCAATCGCTTTTTTCGCTCTTTGTGCCATACGAACAATTTCTCGTTTTGTTTGTTCAAGGGCAATGACCGGCGTATTGAGCAGGTGTCGTTCGAGTACAACAGGTTTTTCTTCTAATTCATAGCTTTTAACCGGAACGATTTTCAAAACTATCTTTTCCAACCAGGGAAGAGCTGCTGTAAAAATTGCAGCATTGCATACGTTGAACATACTATGCGCAAATGCAAGTTCCGCCATTATAGTGCTCCGAGTTAATGTCCAGGGTGTAATCAGGCTGACCGCCTTGCCAAACAGGCCGAACCATACTAAAGGCAGCATATAGATAACACCTATGACATTAAACATTGTGTGTCCTCTTGCCACCCGTTTTGCATTACGAGATGCCTGTATAGATGCTATCTCCGCCGTGATTGTTGTACCTATATTATCACCCAGAATAAAAGGTATCGCTACTTTGGCGGCTACTTCCCAATCTGTTCCAAATAACCCCTGGAACGCCATGACCTGGATTATCATGATAGATGCAGAACTGCTCTGCAGCAGCATCGTCAGGATAGTGCCGGCTAATACAGCCAATATAGGATTTTGCCCTATCCAAATAAGCACTTCTTGAATCTCTGAACTGCCCTTGATTGGGGCAAATGCGTCTTTCATAAATCCAATACCAACAAAAAGTAGTCCGAACCCGAGTATTATACTGCCAATGCTTTTGGCTTTTTGGCTTTTTGCTAAAGTTTGTAATAAAAAACCAATTCCAATGGCCGGAAGTGCATACCCAGTTATCTTGAGTCCGCCGAGGCCGAATGTAGAGACTAACCACGCTGTAAAAGTCGTTCCAATATTTGCACCAAGGACAACGCTCAATGCCTGTTTTAATGTCAGAAGACCGGCATTAACAAAGCCGACTATCATTACAGTTGTAGCTGAGCTCGACTGAATCAGCGCCGTTGTGGCCGCCCCGATTAACACCGCGATAATGCGGCGTTTTGTCAGAGTTTCGAGGAGATTTTTGAGTTTTTGGCCCGCAACATCCTTGAGACCATTCGACATTATTCCCATGCCGAAAAGAAACAGTCCCAACCCCCCTACCGTGTAGAAAATCATTCCTTTGACCATAGCAGTTCCCGAAAAAACCGATTATCGATGATAGATAATTGACAAATGAAAAATAATCAACAAAAAATAATCAATAATCATTTTGCCAACTGCCGCAGTATCTCTATCCCACGCTCCAGCTCATCATCGCTGGCCGCATAACTTATCCGAAAATGAGTATCTTTCTCGCTAAACACATTCCCCGGAATAATCAGTACATTATTGGCGATTGCCTTTTCCACAAACTCAGCCCCCCTGCCCTTCCCCGGTGATTTAACAAACAGATAAAACGCCCCCCCAGGCTTGACCACTTCAAATTTATCTTTCAGCCCTTCGTAAGCAAAGTCTCGTTTCTGCCTGTAGGCATCGACCAGCTCTCTCACGTCGTAATCCAGCGCTGCAATAGCCGCCTGTTGAAAAGGAGTCGGCGCACAGACAAAGGTATACTGCTGAATTTTTGTCATCTCTTCAACCACGTCTTTAAGCGATTCGCCCACCGCCACATAACCGAGCCGCCAGCCGGTCATAGCGTATGCTTTGCTGAAACCACGCAACAAAATCGTCTTATCATAGTAATTAGCTATACTCGGACAGCTGCCGTCATAGCTGAACTTCTCGTATATTTCATCACTTATTACGATTACTTCTTTTTCCGCTGCAATCTCGGCAAGCGACTTTATCTGCTGCTCTGAATATACCACGCCGGTCGGATTGCAGGGTGAATTAACTATAATCAGTTTCGTCTTCTCGCTAATGGCCTCGGCAATTTTCTCGACAGGCAAACTAAAATCGGGATAGCTGTCCACAAAAATACACTTGCCGTCCAACATATTAACTATATGTTTATAAATTACAAAATACGGGTCGGGAATAATCACCTCATCACCGGGATTGATAAGCGCCAAAAACGCCAGCAGTAGCCCCCCGCTGACGCCGCTGCTCACAAGTACGCCGGGCTTTTCCCACCCGAACTCATCTTTAATTTGTTCAGCTATTTTTTCTTTCAGCAGACTCTTCCCCGCCGTCTGAGAATACTTATTCTGCCCCGCTTGAATTGCCTTTATCGCTTCGTCTTTCAACTGTTGCGGCACATCGAAATCCGGCTGACCTATGGATAAATTTATCGGCTCTTTCAGCGACCCCGCCAGCGCAAAGACTTTCCTTATCCCGCTTGAGTCGATTTTCTCTGTTCTATCTGCCAAAATTCTCTTCATTGCCGAATATAATAACCATTTCCCCCCAATAATCAATCATCAATAAAAAAACAAGCCTTGGCCTCTACCTTCCAAAAATCCAATTCCTGCG
>CAYXPG010000087.1:0-1062 GCA_964467205.1 uncultured Pirellulales bacterium
ATATTCAGGCATTGCTACTTATTTCTTTTCGCTCGGGTTTCACTAAGTCCTTTTTGATTCCAAGTAGTTCCAGCGTATTACGCTCGATGATATTTCGAATATTGCCGCGAGGAACCACCGGTAGGTTCGTGTCCCCAAGAAGTTTATTAAAGCCGAGCAGTGTCTCTATACACTCTTCTGCCTTGCCCTCTGGATATCCGCTGCCGAACAGCAATTTATCCATTACACCCTGTTCATACGCCGCCACCACCATATTATAAATCTGCCAGACTCGGCCGGGGTTTACTGTCAAATCCGCATATACATTTTTATGTTTGGCCGCCATTGACAACGTTTGTTCGACAAAAGGCACACCCATAGTTCCAATGACTATTTTAAGCTTTGGAAACGTCCTTGCAACCTCATCCAGAAGATATGGCTGTGCATAATCCAAAACCGCCCCGGAAATGCTCCCAAAGTCGTTATGAAAGAAAACCGGCAGGCCGAGCTCTTCTGCCGACTCGTAAAACCGCATCGCTTTGCTGTGAGCCGGATGAAAACCAAATTCTGAACAATACAGCACCGTTCCGGCAAGACCCATTTTCTCAGCCAGTACTGACAAATTTTTAATGCTGATATTGTCCCTGGTTGGCTCTACAAGTGCAAAACCGATGGTCTTCTCTTCGTATTTACTGACATACTCGGACAATGCCTTATTAGTCTCCTGGCTCGATTTGTCCGCAGCAGCCAGTACTATGCAGACATCTACGGTATCGGTTTCTGTTGCCGCTGGATGGCCGGCTAACGAAATCTCATCGTCGGCAGAACTTATATGTGTGTGACAATCGACTATCATACCGCCACCAATTATCAATTATTGATTATCAATAATCAATTATAATTATCCCGTCAAGAAAATATTTCCTCACCCCAAAATACCCACCAACCCCCACAACTATCCCAAAACTCCGCTTCTGTTTTTGCAAAACTTGTTTTGTAGGCCAAAGTAATCCATTTTTCATTATTCAAAATTCACTATTCGTTACCTGTGGCAGTCTTATGGACTCCGCAGTCAGGCGTCCC
>CAYXPG010000087.1:1162-6768 GCA_964467205.1 uncultured Pirellulales bacterium
CAAGCGGACTGACGGAGAGCTATTCGATATTCTCTCTCTGTCTTTTGTCTTGAGTCTTAGCTCTTCCTTTGCTATTTTGAACGCAAAGAGCTCTTAAACATAAGCAAATTGGAGGTAATTATGAGTACTGAATACGATAGAAGGGATTTTTTGAAATTAAGCGCAACTGTTGGAACCGGATTGGCGCTGGGCGGCGCCGCTCTTTCAGGTTGCGCAAATCCGCCGATGGCCTCTTCAGCTTTCCCGCCGGAAATCAAAGCTGCTCCGATTGATACCCTTCGTGTGGGATTTGTCGGCGTAGGGGGCATGGGTTCTAATCACGTCAGAAATTTCCTGAACATAGAAGCTGTGCGTATCTGTGCCGTTTGCGACATCGTAGAGGAAAAGGTTGCCCGGATACAGCAATGGGTGCAGGATGCCGGCCAGCCAAAACCCGCCGGCTATTCACGCAGCGAAACCGACTTCGTACGAATGTGTGAACAGGAAGACCTTGATTTGGTTTTCAACGCCACTCCCTGGAGGTGGCATGTCCCTGTTTGTCTGGCTGCAATGAATGCCGGAAAACACGCTGCCACCGAAGTGCCCGCTGCCGTCACAATGGACGAATGCTGGCAGCTTGTGGAAACATCAGAAAAAACTCGCAGATACTGTGTAATGATGGAAAACTGCTGTTATGACCGCATGGAACTGATGGTACTCAATATGGTTCGCAGGGGTCTGCTCGGTGAGCTTCTGCACGCAGAATGCGGTTACCTGCACGACCTGCGCGGACTCAAGTTTAGTTCGAAAGGCGAGGGACTGTGGCGTCTTGCCCACTCGATAAACCGTAACGGCGACCTTTATCCGACTCACGGCCTGGGCCCCGTGGCACAATGTATGAATATTAACCGAGGCAATCAGTTCGATTACCTGGTATCAATGGGCGGCAAATCAAGAGGACTTAACCTATTTGCAGCCGACAAATTCGGGCCTGACAGCCCGCAGGCAAAACAAAAATATGCACTCAGCGACGTCGTTACAACCTTAATACACACTAAGAGCGGACAGACAATCGTTCTAAAGCACGATACCGATTCACCTCGCCCTTACAGCCGCGATATTCTCATACAGGGCACAAATGGCATTGTCAGAAAATACCCCCAGGAGAAAATCCATATTCAGACAAGAAGCCCGAAACATAAATGGGAGCCGCTTAAAAATTACACCGAGGAGTATGAACACAAATTCTGGAAAGAAATCGGCCAAAAGGCCAAGGGAAAAGGGCACGGCGGTATGGATTACATAGAGGACTATCGACTCGTCAAATGCCTGCGTGAAGGAAGCCCGCCGGATATGGATGTCTATGATGCAGCCGCCTGGAGTGTAGTTTCCGAGTTGAGCGAACGCTCGATTGCCAACAAAAGCCGGCCGATTCATTTCCCTGATTTTACTCGTGGTATGTGGAAAACAAGAAAACCAGCCTTCTAACACTTTTCTTGACTTAAAGTTCCGGCCAATGTAATATTGCACGAGTTCTTAAAGACCATTGGAGAAGTCTTATGGATTGTCTGGTTTGCAAAAACGCAATGATTACTCTCGAAGTTCGGGACGTGGAGGTCGATTACTGCAGCGATTGTGGCGGTATATGGCTCGATGCCGGCGAACTCGAGCTTCTCCTTGACGACCCGCAACACGCCGAAAAACTAATCAATTCCTTCAAAATAGATTCAAAATGCGCCGAAAAACCCAGAAAGTGTCCTATTTGTCGCAAAAAAATGCAAAAAATCATCGTGGGTTCATCCGCCCCGACCCTGCTCATTGACAGATGTCCTAAAGGCGATGGCTTATGGTTTGATGAAGGTGAGCTGCAGGATATTGTTGACAGGGCCCAATTGGACCCGGACAATAAAATCCAGCAGTTGTTGGCCGATATGTTCGGCTCGAAAAAAACCGACGAATTTACGAACACCCAATAACTTTTTTACAGGAGAATCATTATGACGACCACACTAATTATTGTAGTTGTTGTTATTGTCTTGCTGATTCTTTTTATAATCGGCATATACAACGCCTTGATTCGGCTGCGTAATCAGGTCGATAACGCCTGGTCACAGATTGATGTCCAGTTGAAACGCCGTCACGACCTGATTCCCAATCTCGTCGAAACCGCAAAGGGCTATATGAAGCACGAGCGTGAAACCTTTGAAGCCATAACGCAGGCTCGAAGCCAGGCGATGGGAGCCAAATCCGTCGCAGAGGCCTCAAAGGCCGAAGGCGCCCTCGGCGAAGCCATGAGCAAATTTATGCTCGTCGTTGAAAATTATCCCGACCTCAAGGCCAATCAGAATTTCCTTTCTTTACAGGAGGAGCTGACAGGCACCGAAAACAAAATCTCTTTTTCCCGGCAGAGCTACAATGACCAGGTCCTTTTTTTCAACAATAAGATTCAGATGTTCCCGTCGAGCATCGTGGCCAATATGTTCAGTTTTGGCAAACGAGATTTCTTTGAGATTGAGCACGCCGAAGAAAGAGAAGTACCGAAGGTAAGCTTTACTTAACAGCCCGGAACTATGAATCGAAGAGACACAACCGAAGATGCCCGAAAAGTTTTGGTTGATATATATCGGCAAATGCCGCCCAGCGTTAAATTTAAACAGATTTTCGAGGCATATCAAACCGGAAAAATGCTGGCAATGGCCGGCCTGAGGCTATTACACCCACAGGCAAGCGAAAAACAAATCTGGTATCTTTGGGCAAAACGTCACCTCGGTGAAGAGCTTTTCAAAAAAGTTTATGGAACTCTACCTGATGAATGAATCGAAAGGACTTACAGTATTAGAGAATTTTGTCAATACTCTTGAGCAATTTGGCATTGCCTATGCTATCGGTGGCTCGATGGCCAGTTCTATATATGGCAATGTGCGATTCACACAGGATGCAGATATTACCGTTGAACCGTTTGACAATCTGGCTGAGAAGCTTATAGATTCGCTAAAGAATGAATATTATGTCAGTGAACAGGCAGTACATCAGGCCTTGAGGCAAAAAGGCAGCTTTAATGCTATTCATATCGAGTCTGCATTTAAGATTGATATCTTTATCCAAAAAGACACAGCTTTTGAAAAGCAGTTAATAGCAAGGCGTAAATTGTTGAAACTTTCGGATATGCTGGATAAGTCTTTTTCAGTGGTTTCGCCGGAGGATATTATCCTGCTAAAACTGTGTTGGCACCGCGATAGCGGCTATGGCTCTGAACGCCAATGGAATGATGTTCTTGGAGTTTTGGAAATCCAGGGTGACAGAATTGACTTCGAATATCTAAGAAAATGGGCTGTGATACTTGAAGTAAGTGAACTGCTGGAAAAAGCTGTATCTGGGACCAAAGAGTCTTAGTAGTTGATAATTGGCAATTGGATTTTGATAAATCTTCTATAGGTGGATTTTCGAGACCGAAACGTTAATCAGCTGAAAAAAACGCAGAAAAAAATATGAGATTTTACAAATATCACGCGTTAGGAAATGATTACATCATATTGCCTCCGGATGAGTTTTCAATTACAATGACCGGTGAAGTAAAAAAAGTCGCCGAAGGTGTAATATCTGAGGAAATATTTGACTGATTTTGTTGAAATTCCCCTAAAAAAATAAGGATTGATATGGTAGATAGTAGCGATTTTCAAAAAGCCGTTGAGTTAATTGACAAATCGAGCAATATTTTAATTACGAGCCACTCTCGGCCGGACGGCGATGCCTGCGGCTCTATCGTGGCAATGGCTGATGCCCTGGCCGGCCTCGGTAAAAAAGTAAAGCCGTTACTCCTATCAGACCTGCCCAAATGGTACGAGTTTCTATTTACTGAAAAACCGGCAATACTCGGTGAAGATATTACCATCGAGCAGTTAATAGAAGGGCAAGCCGGTGAATTTGACCTGATTTTTATTGTCGATACCAACAGTTATACCCAATTACCGAAATTCGAACAATATCTAAAACAAACAGACAAACCGGTGCTTGTAATCGACCACCACGTAACCAGCGACGGCCTCGGCAGCGTCGAATTGATTGACACAGCCGCTGCCGCTACCGGCCTGATTGTCTTCGATTTATTCAAACACGCCAAATGGCAGTTAAATAAAACAATTGCCCAGGCCCTTTTTGTAGCAATAGCTACTGATACCGGCTGGTTTCATTTCGCCAACACCGACAGCAGGGTTTACCGAAGCTGCGCCGAGCTGATTGAGATAGATGTAAAACCCACCGAAATCTACCATGATTTGTACCATAGTTTCTCACAACAGCGATTCAAACTGATGACGGCTATGCTAAACACGCTCGAACTGCATCTGGACGGCCGATATGCAACGCAGCATATTCTCCAGACCGATTTTGAGCAAACCGGTGCCCGAGGTATGGACACGGAAAATTTAATTGACGAATGTCACCGCATCGGCAGTGTTGAGGCCGCAGTGTTATTTGTCGAATTAAAGGATGGCCGAATTAAGTGCTCACTTAGAAGCAGGGGGGCGGTTGACGTTCGTAAAATCGCCGCCAAGTTCGGCGGCGGCGGCCACATAATGGCTGCAGGCACTCATTTGCCCGGCCCTCTGAAAAACGCAAAAAAACTCATAAACGCTGAAGTCGAAAAACAATTTCAGTAACCACGCATAAACTCAAACGAAACATTTAGAACCATCAGTTACAGCTTTTTACCCAGTGAAACAGCAAGGCTCTTAAATCCTCAAAATTCACGGTTCCGTTTGCGGTAAAGTCCCCGATAAGTCCCGGCCCTTCCTTTGACCAGTTATCTGCCCAAAATCCATAATCTCTAAAATCAATTCTTCCATCATTATTTATATCAACTTCGCTGCAATCGTAGCAGGGCCTTAGCCACTGCTCACAAAAACCCGCCAAATCCTGTCCATCGACCTTATTATCATCAACCAAATCCGCTATTAAGGGATTTTGGTCTTTGAGCCATTCGTCGCCGAGGACGCAATAGTCACGCGAATCCACAAAGCCATCTTCGGTAAAGTCTGCACATCCAACCTTCGGCCCAATGTCGCCGAAAATACCTAAGCCGGCGCCATCCTGACCATCGCTCTGCCATATCGTGACAAAGCTGCCGCTATCGCTCATTGCTGCCGCTGGGCGCTCTTGTTCATCGAGAGTGTAAGTATTTATCCGGAACTGCTCGCCCACTGTTACAGGAGTCGCAACATACTCACCGGCACTTGCAAAACGCTGACCAAAGATGTCTTTTTGGGTTGTCCCTGTGTCGCTTTCCCAGACCACAACAAATCGGCCGTCTCCACTCATAGCTACAGAAGGATTTCTTTGGGCGCCGCTCTGGTAAGTATTAACAAGTATGGGCTGCTCATCCTTATCCGTAAAGTGACTCCAATGGTACCTCCTCAGATAAACATCGTCCTCAAGATAAGTATCAGGATGACCGTCCCAGACAATCGCATAGTTACCATTAGCATCAACTGCGATGGAGGGCCTGGTCAGCGAACTAAAATTATCCTCATTCACTTTCGTCGAAAGATAAAACGGCTCATTACCGTCGGCCTGAAAGTGCCGGACGCGGACTGAACTTAAGGTGCTTTGCCCCGTCCACACAACTATAA
>CAYXPG010000087.1:6868-8036 GCA_964467205.1 uncultured Pirellulales bacterium
CAACTATAACCAAATTTGTATCATTTATGACAACATCAGGGAACCGGCAAACTGATTGCTCGTCGCTTATCAAAAGTTCATCGCCAATCTTTGCCCCGGAAATGTCATACACCTGGCCGCGTATCGATTTTGTACATGGGTCGGCAATATCCAGACTCTCCCAGACAATTATCAATTTGCCATTATCATTCATCGCTGCGCCGGGACTAAGCTGTCTGCTGTCGGTTCGACTATTGACGCGGAATTCATCAGCTAACGGTGTGCCGTTAGGCTCGAATCGCCGTGCAAAAATATCTTCTTCGCTAACTCCCGGCCCGTGCCATACCACTACAAAATTACCCGCAGCGTCCATTGCAACCGCCGGCATTTTTTGATTGCCGATGGTTGTTGTATTAACTGGGAATTCGTCGCCGACAGGGCTGCAATTTGTGTCAAATCGCTGCCCGAAAATGCCGTTTGAGTTGCCGTCCTGCAGGTAACTGCTCCACACAGCCACAAAATTTGAGTTTGCATCCATCGCTATAGCGGCATTTTCCTGCTTATTGGATGTGTGTGTATTGACTTGAAACTCACCGCCACAACCCAATGCGGGAATTAAGATGATTAGCAAATACGAAAAAAGTATTCTTTCCACCAAATCACACCCTCCATAACCCTTATCACGATAATCGCAATTTTAATTGAAGTGCTGATTATAGATGATTTGTCGTGGGTATCCATAAAAAAACGGCTGAATATCCGTTTTTTAGCCCTATTCGTGAACAATCTCCCGAATTTAAGCGTAGAATTGAAAGAGGGATAAAAATAATAAAAAAACATTTAAAAAAACCTTGACGTTATGTCGATACCGTAATAGACTGTATTATAGAGGTGTTAGCTGAGACATATAACAGCTCACTGGAAAGGTTTAAGGTTAGGGTTTTGAAAGAAATCTTGATAACGTTCGAATTTTTGCTTTAAACTGTTGATAGACATAAATTAATGTCCACGCAAACCGCTGGCAGTTTAAGCAGCGGTTTTTTTTATTGCTCTTTATTAAGTTTATAGATAAACTGGCGGCCAAAGCTGATTCAGGCTTTCGACGATTGTACGCTTTAAAAAGTTAAAGCTGATATACGGGCTCGTAGCTCAGTTGGTTAGAGCGCACGCCTGATAAGCGTGAGGTCGG
>CAYXPG010000088.1:0-7933 GCA_964467205.1 uncultured Pirellulales bacterium
GCTCCGGTTTTACCTCAAGCAAAAAAATACAAAAATTACCGGAATACCGCAATAAAAAACAAAAAAAATGAGGTTTTTGGAACCAGAAGTAGCGTTAGGGTTCTCCGAAGTATAATGACAAGCATACAGACCAAAATTACTGTAAATCCGCATCAGGCAGCTTCAGTTCTGTAATTATTGCGGCGATAGTTGAAAAAATGGCAAAAACAAATGACCGCCAGAAGCAATTGCCTGCAATTTCACCTGCTGCGGATAAGCCGACGTTAAAGCTCAATATCGCAGAAATACCGGTATAAAGCATACCCGCAGCAATCCCGCAGAGTGTCGCTGCGACAATCCTTTTGGGTAATTCGGCACCGCCGGCCCATAAGGTAACAGCCCAGCCGCAGCCGAAGCAAACCAGCGGCACTACCCACCAGATATTCATCAGGCCGGGCATCTTATCGAAAATTTGAAGATAAATAAAATCAGCCAGCCCGAATATCCCTGCCGTCGCAATCGCACAGACTCCGACGTGCCAATATCTCGGCTTTAGTGCCTTGCGCAGTTCCGCACGTTTTCGCATTCGCCGCCGTATCGTCAAGGGCCGGTTATAGAACAAACAAAACACCCAATGCTCAAGCAGAGCGCCCCTCTCGCCGAACACAGGAACAATATGTGCCGCCTCCGTCGCCCAGTGGGCAGCCATAAATCTCGCCAGCGCCGGATAATGATACGTCATCTGAATAGGAAACGCCAGGTAGCCAATGTATTTGACGAAACTTAAAAACACCGCAATGTTATAATCCCTGAAATCCCGCTCTCTTATAACTAAGTAAAGAACATAGAACCCTCGAACGAACGAACCGGGAGAAATCGGTATAAACTGAAATACTGCGATAATCCCAAGCCCTATCTTAAATGCGTTCGGCTCGCCCCAATGCATAATCCAATAAACAGTCGCAATGCTAACTGAGACAATTTGTGTAACCGGCAACGTCAGAAGATGAACAACAAGACTAACCAGGTACTTCTGTATATACGGCTCATTGAGTTGTGAAAGTATAGTACCTGCATCCTCATCGCTCAGGATATGTTTCTTTTGTCCCTCTGTCACCATATCGCTCAGCCACTGCCGGCGAAGCTCGGCGTTAAAATACAATCGTACCGGCCGAACAAATATATATACCAGTTTTTCCCTTCTAAATTTGCTGTCGGTCAAAAACCTGTGCCAGGAAGCAGGCAAAATTGACAGCAGAAAATGGCAAAAGAATCCTGGCAAAGATTCCGCTGCTTCAATCGCCCTTTTATTATCAACTCGGCCCGCCCTGTGCCATGCAATAACCTTCTCAGCCATCCAGGCCCGAAACGCTCGCACAAAATATGCCCAGCTTGTCAGCATTGCGCCGTAGTGCCTGCGCCAGTCAGACCGGCCCCAAATCTTCCGCAAGACCCGTCCAAACACCGGCAAAATTCCAATCATAAAGAATACTAAAGTAGAGGCCCTGCTTTTGCGCAGTTTCTTTTCGCTTTGGTCGTTAAGTAGATTTTTTGTCCTCCAGCCGGTTACGGCGCTATCCAGCATTGTTGACCATAGCTCTTTGCTGTAGAGCAGCCGAATGTGATTGTGGGTAACATCCGGAACAGAATTGCGATATATGCGCTCGGCGGATTTCAACTCCTCAAGCATCCTGCCCATATCGGCAAACTCATCTCTGTTGGCGTTGACATAGGCCTCCAATTTGTCAAGGCTGCCCCTGTCAAACTGGACCAGGCTGCCGCGCGCCAGCCCTTTGCCTATCAGCTTAAAATCGCCGGGGCTCATCGGCAAAAAGGCCAATAACACAAGGCCTGCTCGAAAATCAACCGCTGCCAATCCCGCTGACGCGTCATCTTCGGTGTCCTTTCGCTTCAGGCAGTTAGGCTGACTCTTACACGTTGACCATTCGTACTGCCTTGCAAATTCATAAGCCCCGATTCCGTGCAACAGCTCAACGAAATCAGCCATAAATTGTTTTTTGGCGCGATACTCCGCCGAGCCAAGCTTGTCGGCATCGACTTTTTTATTTTTAATCCATCGTTTTAGCAAATCCATATTCTCATCGACTTCTAATCGCCACGTTCGTCCATCGACCCACTCACTAAGCTCGCCACAACTGCCGAGTCTCTCATCAACAAACGTCGCAAAAATATCGGCAACCGAATTTTTATCGCCAAAACGAATTTTCACAGCGCGACTAATGAACTTTTGCCAAAGCGCCCCTGCACGGGCAGCAGCAGGATTGACCTGCAGCTGAAACGGCCCCTGAAAACCGACCCAATACAACAGATTACGGAACAATCGGGAAAGGGACGAAGGTGGTATGAGAATCTTCATCGCATAAATGCCGCCGGCTTCAATGCCGCCTAAAGAACCATTGCCGGATTCGATATTCGTTACCCTGACCTTATAGACCTGTCCGGCAAACCCGCCGCCAACAAACTTTTCAACAATCAGAGAAACTCTGGCATCGTCGGCCTGCTCAACTGAAGTAACATTATAAACTAACTTGGTGCCCACATCGTAACGGCTGATACGCCGGGGTCGATACAGACCGGCGGCACTGAATTTGTCCTCCAATACCCTGACAACTTCAACAGAATATTCTGCCGCCATTTTCGCCTCTGACTATAAGGGTGCAAACCATAATATCCACAACTTACAGCAAACAACCAGCACTACACCGGCATATACCCCGGCTAATAAATCATCGGCAAGAATACCCCAGCCGTTGGGAAGTTTTTCAAGTTTTCGGATTGGCCAGGGTTTGACAATATCGAAAAGCCTGAAAAGCAAAAAGCCGAGTATCGTAACGATAACAATCTGTTTATGCTCGATTGGAATCGCCGAAAGCAGCAAAAACGCAGCCGCCTGGCCTGCAAATTCGTCGGCCACCACCTCGCGAGGGTCTTTTTTGCCGGTCGCAGCAATCACCGCAGGGGTAAATCTAATACAAACAACACTGCCTGCCAAAACCAAAACCACAAGTACCGTCAATATTGATATAGCTGATGCACCGAAATAATGGCAGAAGAAAAAGATTATGGTAGGCGGCAGAGAACCGAATGTCCCCGGTGCCCCGGGCAGCAGCCCAAGTCCAAAACAAGATGCGAGCAGTCTTTTCATAGCTGTTGAAAGTTAATTGAAAGGCCGGATTAAGTCAAAGGTTAAAAAAGCAAAGAAAGGAAGAATGAACGCAATCTTACTTCACTCTTTATTCATTCTTTACTTTTTTCGAGCATTTTTAAGCAAAATCTGTCCGTCATACCCGCAATGTAGTCGCATACTATCCTCTGCAGAGGTTCTTTCCCAGCCAATCGCTGAAAGTAAGGCGGCATCAACCGCGGCTTTTGAGAGACAATTTCGAAAAGTTTCTCCAGCCAGTTTTTAACTTTCGCCGTCTGCTGTGTTATTGATTTATGCAGATAAAAGTTTTGCAGCAAAAACCTTTCCAGCTCAACCAGTCCGGTTTCAGTTTGCCCCGAAAGCACAATGAAGTCTTCGGCGGCTGAATAAACATCATCGACGAACTTTACTTTTGCACGGCCGATTTGGTTTCTGCTCGCCTCGATGCAGTCGCCAACGAGCATATCGATAATAGCTTTTGCCGTTCTGTTTTGGACGATGGTTTTGTCATCGATTGCATCGGATTTTATCCGGTTTTGTATTTGTGCGAATATTTGAATATTTTTTAACTGTTCGGGGCCGATTAGCCCTGCCCGCATACCGTCTTCGAGGTCGTGACAGTTGTATGCAATACGGTCGGCAACGTTGGCAGCCTGTCCTTCAAGTGAACAGTTTGATTGTTCGAAACCGCCCTGCTGCGGCATATCATAAGGGCTTTTGTGCCTGGCCAAGCCGAGACGGGTCTCGTACATAAGATTCAGGCCGACAAAATCCGCATATGAATGCTCAAGCAAATCGACGATTCGCAGGGTCTGGCGGTTGTGCTCAAACCCGCCGAAATCGGCCATCAGGACATTCAAAACCTTCTCACCACCGTGACCAAAAGGTGGATGTCCCAAATCGTGCGCCAGGCATATCGCTTCGGTAAGATTTTCGTTAAGTCGCAATGCCTTTGCGATGGTCCTGCCTATCTGAGCAACCTCGATGCTGTGTGTCATGCGAGTGCGGTAGTGGTCGTCCAGCCCGATGGTAAAGACCTGCGTTTTACCTTCAAGGCGGCGAAATGCAGAGCAGTGGATTATTCGGTCGCGGTCGCGTTCAAAATCTAAGCGATATGGATGTGATTTTTCGACCAGGTTCCGGCCCCGGCTCAGTTCCTCGCTGACCGCATATTTAGCAAGTTCATCGGACATATTTACAAGCAGGGCAGATTCTCATTCTCGCTTATCTGTCTTAATCTGTCGAGAAGTTCAGTCAGACTCTGGCTGATGACATTCGTGTCACTGCATACGTTCATAAAATTTGTATCTCCGTCCCATCGCGGAACGATATGGATGTGCAGATGCCCGGGCAGACCCGCCCCGGCACATCGGTTAAAATTCATCCCGACGTTGAAACCGTTAGGGTTTATCGCCGCCGAAAGCGCTTTTTGACATTCTCTGACCAGCTTGGTCAGCTCCAGCAGCTCATCATCGGTTGCCTCGTCGAGGCTGGCAATATGACGCGCCGGAGCTATCAGTAAATGGCCGTTGTTGTACGGGTATCGATTCAGCACCACGATGCTTTTCTCGGTCCGCCAGAGCACAAGATTTTCGTCGTCCTCCTGTGGATTCTCTAAATTATGGCAGATAAAACATTCGCTGCCCTCGCTCAGACTCTGAATGTATTCAGTCCGCCACGGCGCCCATAGATTATCACGCCCCATTCCGGTTACCTCCAGGGTTCTTATATTCTGTGGTAATTGTTAACCTTTGAGCAGCTTCATTGTCAGGCGCTGCTTTATAATTATCTCCGGACCTCCGCTAAGGCCCATTTGCAGAGAGGCCTTCATCTTGATTTTGTAGTTATGGTTGTATTCTTCAATTCGTCCGGCATCAATATTGAAAATCTCTTTGCCCTCGCCGGTTAATTCCCGTATCCGGTAGCGCATAAGAAATCCAAACCTGCCGCTCATTCGGAATTTGCCGGTATAAAGTATCGGCCAGCCGCCGGGGACAGAGGAGGCGCGTGAAAAAGTGCTTTTTATCACCGCAAGACGCCCTTTCTCAGACTCGGTAATCTCATCAAGCGTATAGGTAACATCCCTGGCCTGGCGCATCACCATTGGCATCGGTATCGACAGTTTTGACTTCCAGCTTTGGCCTATCAAAACACCATCAGCCGGCTTTTCTATACTCGAGACCGAATCCCAGAGAAAGCATTGTGTTGTGATATAGTCCCATATCATATCGGGTTCTTTGATTCTGCCTCTTTTGGTGCTTGGCCGAAACGCCTTTTTGCCGATTTCCCGGATTAGCTCGTATAGTTCCGAATTATCCACGATTTCGCCGGCGGGGTTAACGGTGAATGTGTAACTTTTCTTGCCGAAATGTGCTACGGCGTCTCCCTTGGTCTTATTGGAACCTGGTTTCCGCGAGGCCCTTATTTTTTCACAGGTCGCCTTTATGGTCGTCAGTCCGTAAAGGTCAACCTTAACCGGCGTGTAGGCAACAGTTATTTCCACTGACTCAAAGTTTTTATCGACATTGCCCTTTTTCGTCGACGAGGCCGACGGCCACCTGGTCTCAATCTCTCTGCTGGAGGTGAACGCATATCTTAACGTCTGGTTCTCATTAAAATCTACGCTGAACAGTTCCTTCTCTTCTTCTCCTTCTTCTTCTTTAGCTTCGCAGCCGGCAAGAACAACAAGCGACAGGACAATGAAAATAGTTAGTGCTTTTTTCAACTTCAATCCTTTCATTTTAACTGACCTCAATACCTGAATTTCAAAACTGACATATCAACAGAACCTAATGAAGTTTTGGCCGCCGGCTATATCCGCTGAGGCTCTTTAATCGATTCTTTCCATCCTGTGCAGACGTATCGTGCCCATTTTCAGCACAGCCGGCCCCTTCTCTTCGGCCGATGGGTCGGCGAGGGCCCTTATCCATTCCGTCTGTAGTTTTTCAAAGGATTTCTCGATTTTACCCGCGGTCAAATCGAACTCCAACCGGCCGGTATAAGTTTCGATATTGTCGAACATTTTCGAAAAGTCACCTGTCCTCTGCTCTTTGTGCAATTGCTCAGCCATATCTGAGCTTGTAACACCGTTCATCTCGACCTCGGCAATCCGCCGACCGTCAGCGTCCTTTATTTCCTTTAGGGTATAGGTCTTCTTATACGATTTTGACCCCATCAAACCATAGGAAAAGGTCTTTATGCTGTCCCAGCTTTGGCCTGTCTGCAATTGATTTTCCTCGGCGGCCGGCAGAGCCGGAACTCCGTGACGCCGCTCGATAGCATTCGGGGTAAGCAGGCTTGCCGCCGCTTTTCTGTCGTCTGACGAGTCACGGCCCGTAACCGCCGCCTGTGCACCGCTTACGTCAATAACTTTTGCAACTTCGCCGGCAGGAGTGATTTCTATCGTATAGCTCTGACCGATTAACCTCGAGAGTGGATTATCGGGCTCCTCTGCCCTGGAACTGTCGAAGTCCACAAAAAGGTCACCCTTAACCTTAAAGTAATACTTCAGGTCTTTGATGGTGATTTTTGCTATGCAATTACCTTTGTCGGTGATACTTTGTATCTGCTGCGTATAGGTCATTTCGGCCCTGTTTTGGGTAGTGCCGCTTTCAAAGTCAGAGCCCTTTGGGACAGAACCTTCCCATTTGACGCCCTGCCGGACCTCGGTTATTACCTTATAAGTGGTTGAATCCTGAGGCGTGAACTTCAATGCAATGGTGGCGGCTTCTTCGACGACCGGCTTTTCGATAACCGGTTTTACTATTTCAGGTTCAGGTTTTACTGCTTCGGGTTTTACTATTGCGGCCTTCGGCATCGGTTCTTCAGGCTCAATTTCGCTCGTAACGGCCGCCTCTTTGGTAAGAGGCCCACAGCCTGACATAAATAACACCAATAACAGTGAGCAAACTGCACCAGCCGCCAACAAACTGAAATATTTCTCTTGTTTCATTATTAGTTCTCCAACCAATTCTATGTTCTTATCGCAAATTCAAACTGTAATTATACATTTTGGCCTTTCAAAGACAACCGAATTTTCTTTATTTGTCATTAATTAGACGTTAGAATCGCATTTTATAACTTTCAGACTGTTTTATGAACTGTTTTTGCAGAAAGGAATCGTATTATGAGAAGCGACACGGTAAAAAAGGGTTTTCAGCGGGCGCCGCACAGGTCTCTGCTTCACGCCTGCGGCCTTAGTGATGAGGACATAAACAAGCCGTTTATCGGCATTGCCAACAGCTTTTGCGAAATAGTGCCCGGACACGTTCATCTCAATAAGGTCGGCCGGGCCGTCAAAAAGGCCGTTCAAAATGCTGGCGGAACAGCCTTTGAATTTAACACCATAGCCGTTTGTGATGGCATCGCAATGGGCCATACAGGAATGAAATATTCCCTCGCCTCGCGCGAAATCATCGCCGATTCGGTCGAGACTATGGCATGTGCCCACTGTTTTGACGCCCTTGTCTGCATCCCGAACTGCGACAAAATCATACCCGGTATGCTGATGGCAGCGGTTCGGCTCAATATCCCTACGATTTTTGTTTCAGGCGGGCCTATGAAAGCCGGAAAAACAAAAAACGGAAAAACCGTTGACCTTATCAGCGTATTCGAAGGCGTTGCACAACTCAACGCCGGAAAGATTGACGAAGAAAAATTAAAAGAACTGGAACGCACCGGCTGCCCGGGACAGGGAAGCTGCTCGGGTATGTTCACCGCAAATTCGATGAACTGTTTGTGCGAGGCAATCGGGATTGCACTGCCCGGAAACGGAACGATTCTGGCGGT
>CAYXPG010000089.1:0-3632 GCA_964467205.1 uncultured Pirellulales bacterium
GGACAAGGCCCAACAACAATTCGCCGATGCCCTTGCAAAGGTGCGCCGGTTGACTACTCAGTGAGCCGGCGGTATATTGTTTGGTTGTATATGTTCAATTCATTCTCAATAAAGGAGCAGGTTATGAAACTTTTATCAAAATTCAAAATCGTTTTCCTGATGCAATTAGTGACAATTATGGTTGCGGTGCCGCTTTTCGCCAGTGAAGGCGGACTAACTCCCCAAATGATTGAAAAAATTCGCAGCTCTTTCGAAATGGACACTCACACAAGGGCAATGTACAACGCCATCACGAACAATGATATTGCCGGGCTGGCTCTGAACCGGGACATAGTAAGGGGACACAACGAGCTGTTCAGCCACAAAATCAAGACCAAAGGTATAACCAACCAAAAGTCGAGCGGACGATGCTGGATTTTTGCGGCACTTAATATGATAAGGCCGGAGGTGATTGAAAAATATAACCTCGAAAGCTTTGAGCTTTCGCAAAATTACACAGCTTTCTGGGACAAGATGGAAAAGGCAAACACCTTCCTCGAGCGAATGATTGAATTTCGAGACAGGGGGCCTTTCGAGCGAGAGATGGTGATGGTGCTTCGTGTACCGCTGCCGGACGGCGGATACTGGGAAAACAGCGTTGACCTGATACAAAAATACGGAGTCGTGCCAAAAGAGATAATGCCCGAAACAAACAGCTCCGGCGGAACAAAACTGATGAACAAAGTCATCAGTCAAAAGCTGCGGGCAGATGCAGTAAAACTTCGTGAAATGAACAGGAAAAACAAGACGGTTAAGCAGATGCGGGCTGAAAAAGAAAAGATGATGGCTGAGGTTTACAGAATGCTTGTTATGAATCTGGGTGAGCCGCCGAGCGAATTTCAGTGGCGGTATGAAGATGCAAATTCTCTCGTCAGCGAGATGAAAACTTATACGCCGAAAAGCTTTCTCGAAGATTTTGTCAAAACAGATGTGGGCGAATATGTAAATATCTTCAACGACACAATAAGAGATTACGGCCAGCACTGCCAAATCAGGATGTCACGAAATGTGTATGACGGGCAAGATATACATTATGCCAACGTTGACATCGAAATGCTTAAAAATATCGCGATGAAGTCGATACTCGATGAGGCGCCGGTTATGTTCGCAGCCGATGTGGGTTACGATATGAGCAGGAAAACAGGGATAATGGAAAACGGGCTGTACGACTATGACTCTGTTTACCAGATTGATATGAAGATGAGTAAGGCCGAGCGTGCGCTGTACCGCAACAGCATAAGAGGGCATGGAATGGTCTTTACAGGCGTTGACGTCCAAGACGGAAAACCTCTCAAGTGGCTGGTTGAAAACAGTTGGGGCGATGAAAAGGGCAGCAAGGGATACTGGGCGTGTTACGACGAATGGTTCAATATTCACGTCTATAACATCATCGTGAAAAAGAAATATGTTTCCGAAGAGATTCTGAAGATTTTTGAAAAGCCGGCCAAGATATTAGAGCCGTGGGACCCGATGCTGTGACAAACATAGTTTTTTGGTTTGCTAATCGGCCGGGACAGATTCAATCTCTTTAGAGAGTTCTTAGTTGAGCTGCGGTTGATTCGGCAAGTTCTGCTACAATGTCGATCTGAAAACCATCAACAGTATCGTGAGTCAAAGTGCCGTCCTCATCTCTGAACCGCAGAGAAAGTGTAACACTTTTTTTGCCGGATGGTATGCCTTTACCACGATATATCCCGACAAACTGAACTTCTTCCAGTTGGTCGGGGGGCTTTCTGTTTACCGCCTTGACGATGTCAGCCCACATGATATTTTCATCGACGATAATTGAGAGGTCTCGCTCTATTGCGGGGAATTTTGGAATAGGTCTGACTTTTATCGGCCCTTTCTTCAGGGCTGCAAGCAACTCGAAATCCATTTCAGCAGCACAAGGGGCGATGTCCTTGAAGTCAAATTTGTCCCTGACTTTTTTAGAGACAACGCCGGCGGTTCCAAAAACTTCGCCGTTCACCAGGATTTGGGCGCCGACTTCGGCCCAGAGCAAATCAGCAGAAGTAAAAACCGCTTGAGCATTTCTGTCGATGCTGTTTATCAATCCCTCAACCACACCCCGCAAATCCCTGAAGTCGCTGTCACAAACAAGCGCCAGCTTTGTCTTCTCAGTGGGCAAAGCATCGGCTTTGCCGGCTGGGACAAAGGTATCTGCAATTTCAAATATTCTGCACGGCGAATTCTTGGCGTTGAGGTTGGTTTTGAGAACGCCGAGCAAAGAGGTTATAAGGGTTTGCCTGAGCAAATTGGCGCTTTTTCTGGACACATCCTTTACAGCTAAATGCTCTTTAAAGTCAACATCTGTAAAAAACTGTGCGACAGAATTATCAACAAAAGTTACGTTAATTGTTTCGTAGAAACCGCAGCCATTAAGGTATGTCCCGACGGCTTCGGCCGACTTTTGACGAGCATCGACAGGGGTAACCTCTATGCTAATCTTATTCTCTGTGGGTATCTGACAATAGCCATAGACACGAGCGACCTCCTCAATCAGGTCAACCTCACGGCAAATGTCACTTCGCCACGACGGCACCAGGCAAACGAGCAGGTCATCTTTGCGTTGCGGCTGGAAGCTTAACCTTGAGAAAATCTTTACCGCTTCATCGGACGGCACTTCGATGCCAAGCAGCTTGTTCAGGCGTGAAAGACGCATCGTTACCTTTTTCTGCTCTCTTTTGCCGGGATAAATATCAACCACGCCTTTTGCTACTTTACCGCCGGCAAGCTGAGTAATCAATTGTGCTGTCCGTTTCGATGCCCAGTCGATTTTTTCAATATCGACAATCCGTTCGAACCTGAAAGACGCCTCCGAAGGTAAGGCGAGTTTGCGGGAGGTCATCCGGACACTTACCGGTTCAAAATATGCATCTTCCAGGAGAATTGTGGTTGTCTGTTCACTGACTTCGGTATCGGCGCCTCCCATAACACCTGCTATAGCGACGCTCTTTTCAGCATCGGCAATAATGAGCATATCAGGAGCAAGCTTACAGCTTGTGCCGTCAATACTGACCAAAGTTTCTCCTGCAAGGGCTTTTCTGACGATTATTTTTCCCTGTGCAATTTTTTCATAATCGAAGGCGTGCGGCGGCTGGCTGGTCTCTAACATAACATAGTTGGTTGCATCAACTACGTTGTTGACGCTTCGCATTCCAACCGCTTCGAGTCTTTTTGTTAGCCAATCCGGTGAGGGCGCGACTTTAACGCCCTCGATAATCCGGGCGGTATATCGGCCGCATAGAGCCGGCTCGGCAATCTCAACGGCGGCAAACTCGCTAACATCTTTCTTAGATTCATCCAGCTCGACGGCCGGGAGCTTTAATTCGGTGCCCATTGCCGCTGCCAGTTCACGGGCAATTCCGATGTGGCTGAGGCAATCGCCACGATTACTGCTTACCTCAATATCGATTACGCAATCATCGTCAAAACGCTCTATCCCTTCGCAGGGAAACCCTAAGTCACTCAAAATATCCGCAATTTGGTCAGCAGAATGACCTGCTTTAACATAATCATTCAGCCAGTTTAGTGAGATTTTCACAGCACAAGCACCATTAAAAGAAGTCCTCAAATTTGACAATAGCTTACCG
>CAYXPG010000089.1:3732-7861 GCA_964467205.1 uncultured Pirellulales bacterium
GAACTACGAACTAAATTTGCACCACTTCTGCCACATTTTTCGATAGGCCTGTTCCACGCTGCGGGCAAACCCCTTCGAATCACACAGTGGGCTGGCAGCCAGCCTGGCCCGCATCGAAGCGCGGATTTTCGCAAGGGCCTGGGGTTTTGCAGCAAGAGCAGTAGCTTTGGCGATATATTTTTCGGGTGTTGAGGCCGCAAAGAACTCTAATCCCGCATAAGTCAGTATGCTCAACCCGACTCGGCAGGCATGGTGTATGCCAACCAATGAGATTGTCGGTACGCCCATCCACAATGCCTCACAAGTAGTTGTCGCACCATTATACGGATACGTGTCCAACGCTATGTCTATCTGACCGTACAGTTGTAAGTGCTCAACGAAAGATTTTGCACCGTAAATTTTTATTCTCTCCGGAGAGATTGCAAATTGTTCGAACTGACGGAGATAATGGTCTCTCAAACCCCGGTCGTTGCCCCCTACGAATTTCAGCACAAAACGGGAGTTTTCGTTGGTCTTGAGAATCTGGGCCCAAAGTGCAATGATGAGCGGATTGATTTTGCAGCAATTATTAAACGAGCCAAAAGTGATGTAGCCGTTTTTAACAGCAGGCAGAGGTGCCACATCAGGGGCAAAATCGTAAGGGCTGTAACAAAGAAAACCCTGCGGCAAAAAAACCAGCCTTTCGGTATAAAATTCCTGCGATTGTGGTGTGTCGGCCAGGTTATCCGTCAGGCGATAATCGATTTGCTGCAGTCCCGTTGTAGAGGGATACCCCAGATAAGTAACCTGAACAGGAGCAGGTTTATACGCCAGTACCCCGAGACGATTGTCACCGGAGTGCCCTGCAAGGTCAACGAGAATATCAATCTGGTCCTGTTCAATCATACGTACTACCGCTTCATCATTAACTGCATAGATATTTCGGTAGTGGTCGAACTTATGTTTAAGACGTTCGGTGATTTGGTCGGAACAAGCGACATTGCCATAACCATAAACTTCCACTTCCCGTCCATTGTGTCCATCCAGAAGCGGCTCAAAAAAATACGCTACCGAATGCATACAAAAATTTGGCGAGATATAACCGATTCGAAGCCTGCGGTCAGAGTCAGGGACATTTTTGTGATGTGTTCCGGCCAGAGCATCCGGAGCGTGGATCTGAGCCCATTTCTTATGCTCCTGATAAATTATATGTGGGTTCAGGTTTTGCTGATAAAGCAGATTTCCCAGAAAAGCGGAGTGTACTTTCGGGTTGTCCGGGGCCTTTTCTATTGCCTTTCGCAACAGCTTCATACCCTCAGTCTTTTGTGCCGACCTCATCAGAACACCGGCAAGTTTTTGCCAAAGCTCTATTTTATCAGGATTGGCCTGTCTTGCTTCTTCCAGATACTGTGCGGCTTCTGAGTGACGTCCTGAAAGACGGCAGATATCTCCCAGATGTTCGTACAGTAAAGCATCTGTTGTTTGTTTTAATATCCTTCTGCACCACTGTTCGGCAATGCTATATTGTTTGGTACTAATGAGCACCTCCACCACTTTTGATACAGCATCGGTTCCCGGCAGGTTTTTCTCGGCCGATTCCGGGCCGGCTTCATAAGCAGCTTCGAACCGCTGCATCTGAAGCAGTCCCTCTGTAAGCGAGGGACTGATAATTTTCATATCGGGCTTATAATTTAATGTACATCTTACTCGCTCAACCGCATCATCAAGCCGGCCCATACTCGTCAGAGCCAATGCAACGCGGTCAAGCACAACCGCAGAATTCGGCTCACATTCATACGCTTTTTGCAGCCATTGTAAGCCCTTTTCATATTTATCAAGCCATAAGTATATTTCACCAAGGGCGTTATAGATTGTCCAGTCTTTATAACCCTGCGAAACGGCCTGTGTGCAAATCCTGATGGCTTCGTCAATCTGTCCGGCGTCAAAGGCTGCATTGACCATCGCAAGAATTTGTTCTGGACTGTTCTGCTGATGAGCCGTGCCAACAATCGAGGGGCCTGCGCCTTGCTCATCTCCGCCGGCCAATCTCTGGGGGTTCCCCAAACGCGAACTATCACGTTTGGGAGGGGGCTGTTCTTTGCCCTGATTCATCTAATTCCTTTCTCCAGTAAAGTACACAGCGAACCAGCTTCTTATACAAGAACACTCTCTATTTGAAAACGACTACGTTGAGACTGATTGGGATTCCTCCTATCCGAAGGGTGCTGGCATCTTCAAAAATACCAAAATCCTCCACCTGTTTTACTTTCTTAAATCCCGCCTCAGCAAGAAACCTCTTTAGAATATCCGGACAGAACCCGACATAATGATAATCATACTGGTTGAGATGTCCGCCGA
This sequence comes from uncultured Pirellulales bacterium, assembly GCA_964467205.1. Taxonomy (GTDB): domain Bacteria; phylum Planctomycetota; class Phycisphaerae; order Sedimentisphaerales; family Anaerobacaceae; genus CAYXPG01. Next base: position 6,070 of record CAYXPG010000089.1, read on the forward strand.
ACATTATTCGCATGACCTGGAACCGGTTTTCCTCGGATAATTTATCTCGCATCAGAAACAGTTTGCACAAAACGTCCATATTCGGGACACTGATATAGAGTTTACCTCCGGGTATCAGAACTCTATACCACTGTTTAAGGGCGGTTTGTAACGGGCCATTGTAATCGAAATGTTCGATAATATGAGAAGCATATATTTCGTCGAACGTTTCATCGTCAAAACGTGAAAGGTCTTTTGCATCACCGAGATGGTTGACGTATTCGCCCGGCTGGATGTTGAAGACTTCCCAGTCTGGATGGGGCTTCTCACTGCCGATGTTCAGTCTTCGCGCCATTGGAATTTTCTCCGGCAGATTAGTATTCATCTAAGTTCCATCATAAAAGCACAGGGGCATCATCTGTTTCGGACAGCCGGACTTTCGCTGGGAGACTTTCACCCAAAACATCTGCGCCCCGGGATTTGCACCACTTGTGCCACATTTTTCGATAGGCCTCTTCCACACCCCCTGCAAATGCATCGGCGTCACAGAACCCGCTGGCAGTGATTCGCTCGCGCATTGAAGCTCGAATTTTCGCAAGAGAATCCGGCTTCGAAGCAAGGGCTGTAGCTTTGGCGACATATTCGTCAGGCGTTGAAACGGCAAAGAACTCCAGGCCGGTTCGAGTCAGGATGCTCAGCCCGACCCGTGAAGCGTGACATCTGCCAACCAGCGAAATTACAGGCACTCCCATCCACATAGCTTCACAGGTGGTTGTTGTCCCATTATACGGATAGGTGTCCAGTGCAATGTCCACCTCTGCGTATAGCCCAAGGTGCTCGATAGGGGACTTTAAGCCATAGATTTCGACCCTCTCGGGCTCGATTCCCCATTGCTCGAACAGATTTAAGTAATGGTCTCTGACGTGGCGGTCGTCTCCTCCTTTGAATTTCAGCAAAAAATGAGACTTGTCATTTGCCTTCAGGATACAGGACCAAAGTGCTACGATGGTCGGATTGATTTTGCAGCTATTGTTGAAAGAGCCGAAAGTGACGTAGCCGTTTCTCTCGGCAGGAAGATGTGCCACGGGTGGGGCAAACTCAGGGGGTCTGTAACAGAGAAAACCCGTCGGCAAAGAGACCAATTCCTCGGTATAGAATTCCTGAGCACCCACAGGGTCGGCCAGACTGTCCGTCAGACGATAATCTACGGCCCGGACCCCTGTTGTATTCGGATACCCAAGATATGTAACCTGGATGGGGGCGGGTTTTCGTGCCAGCACAAGAACACGATTTCCGGCAGTGTGGCCCGCAAGGTCCACCAGGATATCTATTGCGTCCTCTTCAATCATACCAACTACTGTTTCATCGCTCATCCCGCAGATGTTTCGGTAGTGGTCAAACTTGTGTTTAAGACGTTCTGTGATTTGGTCGGGAAAGGTAACATTGCCATATCCGTAAACTTCCACACTGCAGCGGTCGCGTCCGTCCAGAAGCGGCTCAAAGAAACGTGCTACCGAATGCATACGAAAATCAGCCGATATATAACCAATTCGAAGCTTTCGGCCGGGTTCGGGAGGATTATTGTGGGAGACTTTGGCCCTATCCGGCCGGACGTGAGAATCACTCCATCTTATATGCTCAGTAAAAAGTATATGAGGGTCGAGGTTGGGCAGATAATGCAGGTAGAGCAGAAATGTGGAGTGAATCGCTGCATTGGCGGGCCCTTCTTCCACCGCCTTTTGCAGCAGGTCAATACTCTCCTGCGTTTGTCCCGCCTGTATCAGGCACATTGCAAGATTATTCCAGAGCTCGG
>CAYXPG010000090.1:0-7731 GCA_964467205.1 uncultured Pirellulales bacterium
CAACCGAGGCGATACATCGCAGGTAGTCTTTGATATATCTTTGATATTTCCAGCGTATAAGGTCTTTGCCCTTGAGGTTTGCCTTGCGGAAGGCTTCGTTTTTAGGTTCGTATGCCGCATCCCAGGGCTTCTTCTGCTCGGGATTCAGGTCGCCCGGCGGTACGAGTTTCAAGTCTATTTTGTCCATTGTTTTTTTGATGCTCATGTCCTGTTCCTTGGCGGCCCTTCCGCGGTTGGAGTAATCATCGAACAGGTTGTCCGGCTCCGGTATGGTGACATCGTCATACATTGTCAGATGTTTTGGTCCCGGCTCCCACCTGCGGTGTGGCGCCTTGTGGTGAAACATCAAGCAGAACGGCTTGTCGGCTTTACGTTCTTTGAGCCACTTGAGTGCTTGGTCGGTAATAATATCAGTAGTGTAACCGGTATATTTTTCCCGCTGGCCCATCTCGATCATAGCCGGGTTATAGTACGTTCCCTGTCCGGGCAGGATGTTCCAGTAGTCAAAGCCGGTTGGGTCGGTTTTAAGATGCCATTTGCCGATCATAGCGGTTTCGTAACCTACATTTTGCAGCAGCTTAGGGAAGGTCTGCTGGCTGCCGTCGAACTTCAGCCGATTATCGGTAACGCCGTTGATGTGGCTGTATTTACCGGTCAGGACTACCGCCCGGCAGGGAGCACAGATTGAATTAGTGCAAAAACTGTTGTTGAATAGCATACCTTCCTTGGCAATCCGGTCAAGGTTTGGCGTTTGGTTGATTTTGCTCCCGTAACAACTCAGGGCGTGCGAGGCGTGGTCATCCGTCATAATAAATATGATATTCGGCCGTTTTCTTCCGGCCCCTGTTATCTGACCAATACTATCGCAGCTTGGCAGTATCGACAATGCTGACGCAGAGCCCGCCATAAAGCCGAGTTTTTTTAGAAATTCTCTTCTTGTTTGTCTTTTCATTTTGGTTCCTTTCATACATCTTCGTAAGGACTATTTACTTATGGAACAGAGTTCTTTTTGCTTTTCCTGCATTTAATGGAATTATCCCTTTCGTCGCCAAACGTCGGCGTTGGGGACATTCGGCGGCACGTCCAGCCGAGACTCCCAATCTTCGAGCATTCTTCTGTATTCCGGCAGATAAGAAGCATACTTCGAGCTCGTTGCGAGGTTATTCGTTTCACCAGGATTATCCCGCATATCAAAAAGCTGTTCGACTAAATTGTCCTTGTAAGTGATGTACTTGTAGCGCTGCGTTCGAAGCATCCTTCCTGTATTGGAACTTACCTCGGTGATTATGGTACGGCCCCATGAAAACACGACACTTTCAAGGATTGACCGCAAGCTCCTGCCTCGCATATTTTTTGGAGTTTTGATTCCGGCATAGTCGCACAAGGTCGGCATTATATCCAGGCCGGAAACAAGATGGAAGCTATCTGTTCTGTTTTCGGAGATATGCCCTGGCCAGGAGAAGAGCAGGGGTACTTTTGCAGATTCGTCGTAGAGTGTATTTTTCCGCACCATCTGGTGATGAGCCAAGCCTTCGCCGTGGTCGGAAGTAAGAACAATCAATGTATCTTTTGCGTGACCACAATCTTCCAGCGCCTGCAGGATACGGCCGATTTCAGCGTCAAGGTGTTCTATATTGCGGTAATAGCTCCAACGGTAATACTGCCACTGCTCTTTGTTCCATTTACCCTTAAACGGCTCATTGCCTAATCGTCTTTTCTTTATTACCCCCGGCTCATTCTCATCGAACTCGAAATTATCAGGCAGCTCCGGAAACTTTTCGACCAACTGCGGATACCGTATTTCCTGCGGATTGTCCATATTCAGCCGTAACCACTCACAGATATCGTGAGGTTGCATAAATGACGCAACCAGCAGAAACGGTTTGGATTTTGAGCGGTTTCGCAAAAAGCCCTCGCATGCGCGTGACATTACCGTATCGCAAAGGTAACCAAAACCACCGATGCCCGTATTGATGACCTTGAAACCCGGTATATCGCTTGTGTAGCTTCTTGGCAGATGCCACTTTCCCGCATAGAAGGTTTCGTAATCGGTTTGTTGTGAGAACCATTGGCCGAGGTTTGGAATATCTGAACGGATGGGCCGGCCGTTTACGTAAACTGCGGTCTCACTGCTGGTTCGGCCGGTAAAAACACAGCTTCTGGCTGGGCTGCATACCGGATTGGCAGAGTATGATTTAGTGAAACTAACTCCGCTGGTTTTTAGCTGGTCAAGCGCCGGTGTTCGCACATACTGGCAGCCTCCGGCGGAAATAGTGTCGATATGCTGCTGGTCGGTGAAAATCAAAAGAATATTCTTTGGCTTTGGCCTGCGACTTTGCCAGGCGGCGAAAACGTTCCTCTTCAAATTACCATTGGCTAATAGTGCCACAGCGCTTCCGCTCAACTTTATAAAGTCCCGCCGGTTTACAAGACAGGAAGATTGCTCTTCTGTGGTATTTTTATTCATCGCTCTTATTTCCTTTGTGAGCTTTTCCTTTTTTCGTAAGATTTTCTTTCTTTTTCTACTATTTGTCTGGTGATTTTCTCTGCTTGTTCATCCAAGATATAGGCCTTGTTCATCGAGGCTACGGCTAACAATCTATGATGGTCATCAAGCCAGTATTCGCAGGGAAGGATTCCGCTACCTAATTGAACGAAGCAGTGCAGTGGGATATTTTCGCCGCCTATCTTCGTTGGGTAAAGTCCTCGATAAGATAGGCGCTGGTCTTTTTTCAAAAGGCTCAGTCCTTCGAGCATATCAAAGGCTAAAACAGTTTCCTTACTGATTTTCAGACGTTGCACCGCTTCGAACAAACACCAATCTCCTGCGCTTCTGTCTAATCCCTCAGCAGCCGCACCATTGTCATTGCTGCTCAGCTCTGAGATGTACCTGCCGTCTGCACTTCTAAACCGGCTCGAAATTTTCCATTGAATGGGTGATGCCAATTGATTATTCCGACACTCGATCGTTGCCTCAATAATATTCACTAATGCGTCAGCCTGCAAGACTTCCTGATGCACCTTTAATGTCAGAGAGCTTTGTGAATTGATGAGGCGTTTTATCCGCAGAAATCCGACGTTATCATTGCCGCTTTCGCGATAACCGTGGCACGTCCAAATTCGGTACGTGTTGACCCAGTTTCCGTCGGGCTTGAAATCCTCGGATGAAGGCGGGAAATTACTGAGAGCACCTAATTCATCTAATAGCGTCGGCGTTAAAGGTGAACCAACTATCGTTCTTTGACTTTTTTTCTTGGCCATAGCATTCTCTTGTATATACAGAATTTGGACTGCTACTACTCTGTTACACTTGATTTGCGGAATTGTCATTGCGAGGCCTTTTTTAAAGGCCGTGGCAATCTCAGGGCATCGAACAATAGAGATTGCTTCGCTCGCAATGACACCCATCATTTCAGTTGTTACAGAGTACTATTTATAGTCTTTTCCCGCAAGACTACCCTGGCAAGATTTGCGCCACTTAACAAGCTTTGCCTTCATTGATTGCTGAATCTGTGGTTTTTCCGCCGCTAAATCTGTTGTCTCGCCGGGATCCTCAATCAGGTCAAAGAGTATATAGGTCTTGCCCTTGTTACTGCTGTATATCTTGTAACGGTTGTCGGTCAGCGAGATCTGGTTTTTGGATTCAAAGCCAATTGGCACTGGGCGTTTGGTCATTTTGCTCATAATCAATGGCAGCAGGCTGACTCCGTCGATAGGCTCCGGTTGTCCTTTCATTTTGAAGCCGAGCACGTCCAGGACGGTCGGGAAGTAGTCGGACGTGGAGCAGGGAATATCGGTTATCTGCCCGGCTTTGATGCGGTCGGGCCACTCAAGCAGGGCCGGCACGCGTACGCCGCCTTCGAGCAAACTGCGCTTGCGTCCGCGGAACGGCCCGGCTGAACCACGAGTTCGGCCTTGTTTGCCGTCTTTTCCTTCTGGGCCGTTGTCGCTGCAAAACCAAAACATAGTGTTATTGGCTATTCCCAGCTCTCGAAGCAGATTACGAAGCCGACCAATTTGCTCATCCAGAGCAGTAACACATCCGTAGTAGTGCTGCTCATCTTCGCTGTACTGTGAATATATCTTTCTGTATTTTGGACCGGTTACAACCGGTAAATGTGGTGCGTGAAACCAGATAACCGTAAAGAAAGGTGTACTTTTGTCCGCGGCATTTTGGATAAACGGAACAACACGGTCCATAATGACTCGGCAGTCATCGCCCTGGAGATTCTCAGTTACTTTTGTACCGTCTTGTTTCCAATAGTATGTTCCATAAAGCTCATTTGTTTCCGGCTTTTTCATAGGATTCCACGTGGGAACTTTTGCTTCTGTCGAGAAGCATACGTCGAATCCGTTCACCCATGGTGGTGAGTAGTGCCTGGCACCTCTCGGACCGCCGCGGTTGGAATCCTTTTCTTTAGTGGTAAGTGTTCCCAGGTGCCATTTGCCGAAATGGCCGGTCGTGTACCCTTGTGTTTTCAAAACTTCCGCCAAGGTAATTTCTTCCTTACGTATATGTCCGACATTTGCAGAGAAGATTCCGTACCGATAGGGATGGCGACCGGTAAGACAGCTTCCGCGAGTAGGCGAGCATACCGGTGCACCGGAATAAAAACGTGTAAATCGCATTGCGGCTTTTGCCGTTGCGTCCAGGTTGGGAGTTTTAATGATTGAATTGCCGTTGAATCCCGGGTCGCCCCAGCCCATGTCATCGGCCATACAAAGTATAATGTTCGGCTTATACGGCCTTTTGGTTTTTGAAAAAAGAGCCTGTGGCAGGGCCAAAGCTATAGCGCCGGTCGCAGCAGAACGCAGGAAGTCTCTTCTATTAACCATCTACCTACCCTCTATCCCAAATGGAGTTTAATCTCAATACTTTGAAACTATACCATAAGTCGAATTTTCGAGATATAATAAAAAATGCGCAAGGTTTTGTCCAGTGTATTAGTATTTCTGTTGAAAACTACCCTGTGCTGGTATAATCAGACTGTGTTACAATCAGCAATTAACACGGATTATATTGTGTTTTATTTAAGACGAGTAGAAAGGAAAAAGAAATGAAAACTGAAAAAGAAATTTTCTTATTAAGCTTGCTAATGGTATCTTTGCTGGCTTTGGTCAGTTGCGCTAAGAAGGTGGATGAAGATGAATCCCGTGACGAGATTATAATTGAGCCGTTAGTTGGTATCGGTCCAGTTCAGTTTGGTATGTCAAAAAGCGAAATCATAGAACATTTTGGGCAACCTGACAAAGTCATGGCAGAAGGAACAAAGCTAAATTATATTTCTTCAAAAGGCTTGGGCTTTACAGTTGATTCCGAACTCGGCCTGCAGATGATACAATGCTGGTCAGACAACTTGCCGAAAGAGCTTCCCTTTGCCGTAACGACCTTCACCGGTAGGACCAAAGAGGGTATTGGGATAGGATCTACTAGGGAGCAAATTGTTGCGGTTTATGGCCAGCCGGACAGAAAAGGAGATGACTCAAATAAAGACGTCATTCAAAATCTCGACTATGACAAACTTCGGATTAAGTTCTTGATCTGGCAAGATAAGCTCATCTCAATGACTCTGGAAGCACCGAAATGAGCGTTCCATTCCGACTGAATGAAATCGTATGCAAGTCCACTACCTGGTTTCGGCGGGAGGTATTCAAGCCGGTGTTCACCTGCCCGGCAGCGTGGTGCTTTGCGGCGATTTGGGCTGTAGCGGCAATCTACCTTGTAACGATTGATAGAGGCTATATAATAGTTTTATCGTGTCTTTTTTTACTTGCCATCCTTATGTTTTTCTGCGTTATAACCGTAGGTTCATGGGTTTTTCAACCTGCATTTGGCTATTTATCTTTCAGTGTGCTAGCCCGCCGATGGCCGAGCCACCTGTTAATAAACGGCTTTGGCGAAGAATTCCTCTTTCGTGGAGCGCTACAGACAAGATTGAGAGCGTTGCTCAACCCATCATGGGCGATTGTCATCCAAGCCTTGCTCTTCGGAATTTGGCACTTTGCAGCTAATTTCAAGTATGTTTGTATCAACGGTAACACCGCAGTCATAGCGTTTAGTGTTGTCGGAAAGGCGACAGTTTTTGGCCTTGTATTCGGCATCATCTTTCAACGAACGCGAAACCTACTGGCCTGTTCGGTGATCCATGTTGTAGCCAACTCCCTTAGATGTTGATATAATATAAAGCAGAACGCAAGAACGGAAGTAACTTATCTCTTATGCACAGTTTTATATAAGATACGAGCAATAACAGGGATGTTTTAAGATGGCTCAGCTCAGGAAACAGCTTGGTGCCCTTGACGTATTTGCCGTAGCGGCAGGGGCAATGATAAGCTCAGGCCTGTTTGTTTTGCCTGCCATAGCTTTTAGAAAGGCAGGCCCCGCTGTAATCTTATCCTATCTTTTTGCGTCGATTTTGATAATCCCCAGCGTCCTCAGTAAAGCCGAGCTGTCCACGGCAATGCCGAGGGCGGGAGGAACATATTTTTTCATCGAACGGAGTTTAGGCCCGGTTTTGGGGTTATTCAGCGGATTGGCAGGTTGGTTTTCATTGGCTCTTAAAAGCGCCTTTGCCGTTGTCGGGATGGCCATGCTTATTGAGGTTGTACTGCAAATGCTCTTCCCGGCACAGCTAAGCCAGTGGCATCTCAAGGCAGTAGCCGTAGCCTGCTGCCTCGTCTTTACATCGCTTAATATCGTGAGCGTCAAACACACAAGCAGATTTCAGGTTCTACTCGTGGCTATGTTGTTGGTGATACTTGCCCTCTTTGTGCTTTTGGGCTCCAGAGGTGCTGAAGCTATGAGGTATAAGGGTTTTCTCGAAAAAGGTTGGCCGGCAGTACTTGCAACTGCCGGACTCGTTTTCATAAGTTTCGGCGGCCTGACTAAAGTGGCCAGCATTGCAGAAGAAGTCAAACATCCCGGTAAAAATCTACCGCTTGGGATGATACTGGCTTGGTTTGTTGTAACGATGTTTTACATTGCTGTAATAACAATCACAGTAGGTGTCGTCGATGGCGCCGAGCTGGTTGGAAGTTATGTACCAATATCACTGGCTGCGTCCAAATTTATGGGTCCGCTTGGTTTTGCGCTGCTCAGTCTCGCTGCAATAGCGGCTTTTGTAACTACCGCAAATGGCGGCATACTCGCTGCATCACGCTCTCCTATGGCTATGAGCAGAGACCAATTGCTGCCACCGCTTTTGGCACAGGTAAGCAACCGCTTTAAAACACCCCACATTAGCATACTACTCACCGGCGGATTTATGATTGCCGCAATCGTTTTTCTCGATATCGAATCGCTGGTAAAAACGGCCTCGACCCTGAAGATAATACTTTTTATTCTTACCAACGCCAGCGTGATTATAATGCGCGAGAGCAGGATACAAAGCTATCGGCCGAAGTTCAAATCGCCGTTATATCCATATATTCATATCTTTGCCATCATCGCTTATGGTGCCTTGATAATAGATATGGGGCTGCTGCCGTTACTGATTACCGCCGGCTTTATCGGTTTGAGCGCCGCCTGGTTCTGGCTCTATGTTTACAGGCGGGTCAGCAGGGCCTCGGCGGTTATGCACGTGGTAGAACGAGTTACCGACAGAGAGCTTAAAACCGTAACCCTTGAGAATGAGCTTCGGGACATTCTGCTCGAACGGGACGATATAATCGAGGATAGATTCGACCAGCTTATAAGAGAATGTGAAGTCCTGGATATTCAGGGCGAAGAGA
>CAYXPG010000091.1:0-7645 GCA_964467205.1 uncultured Pirellulales bacterium
AGTATGGGCCTTGGTGTTGTGGTCTGGGTGAAGAAGACTTTGGAGAGGCGAGATGCGATTTTTACTATGATAAACCTTCAGCCTCAAATTAAAAAGCTCTTTGACCTGATGAAACTTGCGCCCAATATCAAGATACATGATATTCCCGCTGGGGATAAATATATCGACCAGATTATAAAAGAAGAGACCGAAAAGCAGGTTGAATAAGGCCGGCAGCGTCTACCTTGTGAGTGTGGTGACTTTTTGTATAGTCACCTATCAGTGAGTATTGCGTTATCAGGGGTATATTTTAGTTTCCAATATACCTCTGTTTTTATTTGTGCAATTAGCTTTCTTTGTTAGAGTTTACTTTGCGATTTATCAGGGCGAAGACCGTGATGTCATCCCGGGGCGGAAGGGTTTGTCGAAAATCGGCGGCACCTTTTACAACTGAGTTTACAAGTTCCTGTGCCGAGGAAGCGGCTGATTCGGTCATTACTTTTGCCAGGCGTTCCATTTCGAACATTTCGCCGTTGGGAGAGCCGGCCTCGGTAATTCCATCTGTCACTATCAGCAGGCTGGTGTCAGGTTGAATTGTTTCAACGACCGCCTCAAATGTGCTTTCGAAGATTCCAAGCGGCGGATTAGTTGCCTCGCCTAATATGCGGGCTTGCTGCGAAGTGTGCATAATCAGCGGCAGGACATGCCCGGCGTTAACGTATGACAGAGTATTTTCCGAAGAGTCAAACAAGCCGAAAAAGAAAGTTATGAACATATCATCCCTCAGGTTTTCGCACAGGTGGTGGTTGACGTGTTCGGCTGTAGTAGAGAGGTCTGAGCAGAAAGACATAGTGGTTCTTAAGGCGGCTTGTAAGTTGGACATTATCATAGCAGCAGGCAGGCCTTTTCCCGATACGTCACCAACGGCAAATGCTATCTTTCCATTTTCCAAAGGCCAGACATCGTAATAATCGCCGCCGACCCACATAGCAGGCTCGTAACAGACTGCTATGTCAACTTCGAAACGGTGCTCCAGTTCCTTTGGAATCAGTCTGTCCTGGATGTCATGAGCAAGGGCCAGTTGTTTGTCCAGTATGCGTCTTTCGGCCTTTGCTTCAGAAAAGATGAGACTTTTTTGTGCGAAGTTGATTTGGCGCGCCACTGCTTCCACAAAGTCGAACATTTCCTTCGGCGATTTATCCTCAAGGATATCCAGGTATATGGCATCAACGGTTTCGTCGAAGTCGTTTATAGGGGCGGAATAGACGATGTGCGGAGTGGCCGTGTCAACAATTGTCAGCACTAATTGTTTTTCAGAAGACGGTCCGCTTCTGGCCATTACCGGCGTACGTGTTGAACGAACTGCATCAAGCACGCGTTTGGAAAGATGGATATTGGAAGTCTGTGAATCGTCAGCTTTTTCAGCGTGCCTTCCAAAATGACACGCAAGAATCTGGGGTGCCTTCTGCTGCTGGTCGGAACTGGGGGACAATCTCACAAATACCACAAGGGCATCGAGCATTTTAGCTAAGTGGTAAGATGCTTCAGTGTACAGTTCTGCAGGGTTGTGCAATTCAAGCAAACGGCTGGTGATTTCATTGAGACGTCGAATGAGTGCAGCGGACAAGATGCCGTCACTGTCGGCTTTGAATGCGACAACTTCTTCCTCTAATCCTTTGTCAACGACTGAAACTGTAGTTTGAATCGAAGATTCCGGAACTACCTGTTGTTCCAATTCCTGTGATAAAGAGAGAGTGAAAGGGCGGATACTAATTTTCTGGTTTGGCAGCGCTGCCTGTGTTTTAATTCGTTGTCCTTCGATTAATACGCCGTTTTGGCTTCCGAGGTCTTCGATAATCCAACGGCCAAAGGGGTCCTGGTAAATCCTGGCGTGAAGTCGTGATATACTGTCATGTTCGAGCGGGATATCACAATTCGGGTCACGTCCGAGGGTTGCACCTTTGGGGTCGAGCAATACCTCTCTGGTCCCTGACGGTCCGGATATAATCAACTTTGTTGTTGCCATAATGTATTCCTTCGACTCAGCGGCTGTATTTACAGATATTTGCCGTATAAGGCCTGTTGGCCACAATAGCCAGCAAAGTTACTTCTGATAGTATATTACACATTTTGGGGGGCGTTGGCAAGTATGTTTGCTGGTAATGTCAGTGGTAGTTTTTGGCTGGAACAGCCTGTAAAAACGTTATTATTAATAGTGATATCTGCAAAAGAACACTCTTTTTGGGGTTTTTTCCTTTACTTTTATGTTGTTTTTTTACATAATGAATGTTTGCGCTATTTACACTTGGTCGTTTGTATGGGCGAATTATCGGCTTTTTTGTGGTTTTTGAAGACCCAGTTGTTATTCTGTAACTTTTTTTTGTCTTCATAGGAAGATTTTTTGGGCTTGTTCGGAGCTTTTTCTGCCCAATGGATGGGGTGGTATTTATAGGCCAATTTATAGGAGATTAGTATGGATTGTCCCACAAGGATGCTGTGCTTTGTTTTACTGTTTTTAGGCTTTTTTGTATGTGGTGGGGCGATGGCCGATGGTACAGTTCCCGGCAAGACGGAGGTCCAACTTAAGCAGGAGGAGAAAGCCAGGGTTGCAGAAGAAATCAAGGCCGAACAGGAAGCTGCAGCAAGGGCCAAACGAGAGGCTGAAATAGAGCAGTTGAAGCTGCCGGAGGATACAAGCACTCGTTTTTCCGTAAGGCAGTTACGCATCAGCGGCAATACCCTTATATCCACAGATGAATTGTTGAAGAGTATGCCTTTGGTGTATAACGCTTCAGACAAATCAATGGAGCAGGCTGATGCCGGTGACCTTTATGACTTTAGAGTTCTCCATCTTATAATTCAGGAGCCGGGTGAGCTTCGTGAGGTCTCCAGAAGAACTATGCAGGGTTTTACCCAGTACATTCTCTCGGTTTACCAGAGTCACGATTACGCAGGTATATACATATACATACCGGCACAGGTGGTTAAAGATGGGATGGAATTGCAGGACGGAATCTTGCCTTTAGAAGTTGTCGAGGGCAAAATATCTGAAATCACAACGACTGCATACAATATTAATCGCGAGAAAGTGGAAAAAGGAATTCTCCGCAGTTCTCTTATTGAGGCATGGTCGCCGGTAGAAGTAGGGCAGGTAGTGAATAAGAAAAAACTGGATGATTTTGTCAACCAGCTTAACCTCAATCCTGACAGGTACGTCTCTGCGGTCATATCGCGGGGGTCCGAGCCGGACTCGCTTGCATTGGGGTATGATGTTTACGAAGCAGACCCCTGGCATTATTACATTCAGTTGGATAACTCCGGTGCCAAGGAAAGGCAGTGGGCTCCAAGGTTCGGTGTTGTTAATACCAATATTACGGGTAGAGACGATAGAATTACAGCCGTATACCAGGGGGCACCTGGTTCAATCAGGGACAATTACTCTGTGTTCGGCAGTTATGATTTTCCAGTATTCACGCCTCGGTTGCGTTTTAACCTTTATGGCGGGCTCAGCGAATTTGCTATAAGCGGAGGCGGTGGTATCGATTTCCTTGGTAAAGGTTCCTTCTATGGCGGCGTATTACGCTTAAACGTTTTACAGATGGATAGCTGGAACATTGACTTGGCGAGTTCGCTAAGCCATGAAAGAAGCAAGGTTACCCCTTCACTATTCAAGACTTTGGAAACCGATATCGATATGGATCTTTGGGGAATAGGTCTTGACGTGCGTCGTTCGGCTGATATGTCAACCACCTCTTTTAGCTTTGGTCGGTTGCAAAGTGTGGGCGGTTCCAGTAAGGAAGACTTTGTGAAGGCACGGGAGGGCAGTGACCCTCATTTTGATATTTACACAGTTTCGGCTGCTCACTCTCAGTATCTGGACCCAAATAAGGTTCAGCGACTCAGCGGCTCTGTTCGATGGATAACATCGAATGAGAGACTGGCGCCTTCGAAGATGAGCACTTTTGGAGGGTTGTACTCTGTCAGGGGTTATGGAGAAGACGAAATTGTTGCCGACGGCGGCATACTTGTCTCCGCTCAATATGAGTTTGACCTGGTAAAGTATAACAAGTCCCGGGAGAGTCGTGAAACTGAGACGAAGGAGACAGACAAAAAAGCCTGGCTTAGAAAACTGACTCTGCTGGGCTTTACCGATTTTGCCCGGGCTGTGACTAAAAATCCTGTAGCCGGTGAAGAGAAAATTCAGGAACTCTGTTCGGTAGGTATAGGTACGGCTGTTACGCTCGGAGATAATTTGGATGCGGGTATATATTACGGCTATCCCCTGATGGAAACTCCTGACACAAGGCAAAGGCAGGGACGATGGAGCTTCAGCTTCATAGTGCGATGGTAGGTGTTTGGCAGGAAAGCCGTAGCTGAGATAGAATACGATTGTGGTTACTCCTTTGTAAGGAGGAAAAAGACATGAGACTCGTAAGGAACCTTTCGAAGAAATATTATTTTAGACATATCTTCATATACTTTTTGGCGTGTTGGCTGTTTTTCAGTACGTCGATTTCGGTGGTGCTGGCCGGCCCGGAAGGCGCACAGGTTGTGAACGGTCAGGTTTCCTTCCAGCAAAGCGGCTACAATACCACTATAACTGCTTCCGACCAGTCAATCATTAACTATACCCGTTTTGACATTGCTCGGCCCGAAATTGTCCAGTTCATTCAGCCCGGCAGTAGTGCCTCCGTGTTAAACAGGATACTTTCGGCAAATCCGACAATGATTGATGGTACTCTTCTGGCCAACGGCAGGGTTTTCTTCATTAATCCTGCCGGCGTTATGATAGGTGGTTCAGCCAGGATTAATGTCAACCAGTTAGTTGCTTCCGGACTTAATATGTCGGATTCGAGCTTTCTAAATGGTCAGTATGAATTTGCCGGAGGTAATGGGGCAGTCGTCAACAACGGCGATATCACTGCCCAGAGCGTTTATCTTGTCGGGAAACAGGTTACTAACGCAGGTAGTATAAAATGTCCGGATGGATATGTTGTAATGGCTGCCGGCGACAGGGTATTTCTTGGTCAGCCCGGCAGTAATATTATTGTTGAAGTAGGCTCCCTTGAACCTTTGGAGCAGACAAACACTCAACTATCAGCCGAAGTTACTAACGAAGGCTTGGTGGATGCGGCAGGCGGGACAATAATTCTTGCAGTTGCCGGCGATGCACTGTCAAGGCCTATGATGGCAAACATCGGCTCGTTATCCGCCTCGGTTGCTGAAGGCGATGCGGGAAATATCAGCCTGCAGGCTGATGGCGGCCATATTGATAACACCGGTACCATCACTGCAAAAAGCGATTCGGGCGCTGGCGGTAATGTTACAGCTAATGCCGCTGAAATCGTCAACTCCGGAACTGTGGATGTCTCAGGTGCTCAGGGCGGTACTGTTGCTTTTGAGGCAACGAGTCGCCTTAGTCAGTCAGGCACTATTAGTGCTGATGGCGTCACGGGTGATGGTGGTAATGTTGACCTTATAGCTTATGAGGAAGTTGTTCTGGGCAATGGAAGCCTGACTACCGCGAATGCCGGAGTCAACGGCGATGGCGGCCAGGTTGTCGCATACTCTCCCGGCAAAATTGTTTTCGGCGAAGGTGCATTGATTGAGGTTAAAGGCGGCAGCGAGTCGGGTGACGGCGGTTTTGCTGAAGTCTCCGGCAAAGAAGATGTCGAATTATATGGATTTGTTGATGCAGCAGCGCCGGCAGGAAAAGCCGGCACTTTCCTGATTGACCCGCGCAATGTGACAATAAGTGAAACAGGGAACGTTACTATAGAATGGCTGGAAGAGCAGTTGAATGACTACGTTGGTGACGTTGAGGTGAGTACAGATGGTTCTGGTGGTGAGGGCTGGCTTAGTGTTCTTGACCCGTTTGAATGGAGCACCGATAACCGGCTAACTCTGCGCTCGTATAGGAATATGAATATCAACGCGGAGATTAACAACACCGGCGGCGGTCATTTGGAACTACTTGCGGGTCAAAGATCGGGGTGGTTTGGTGGTGCAGATCTTAATGTTAATGCGAATATAACTGCCGGCAGCATGAGACTCAAGAATGGCTATGATAGTGAACCTGGGGAGCAAACTCTTTCTCCAATAAATGTTGCTGATGGCGTAATCCTGACAGCTACCGGAGAGGGAGATAGTTCCGGCCACGTGGTTATTGAGACGGTACACGACATCTTTCTTGGTACAGGCGATGCTACGACCGGCACGGTTATATCAGCGGCTGGCGATATATTCATCAATGCCGATGAGGATGGTTACGGTGATCCAAAAGGTGAACCGGGAGATTATTATCCGAGACCGTATGGCGGCGGTGACCTATGGGCCAAGGGAGCACTCACTGCGGGTGGTAATGTAGATATTAAAGCCAATGCAATAAAACTTGAGAAAAATGTAAGCGCAAACGGGGGCAACCTGACAATAGTCGGCCGTACGAGTAGGGATAGTTCTACCGGATGGGGCGATATTGATGTGGCCGCTGATAAAGCACTCTATGCCAGCGGCAACGTATCTATAATAGATTACCAGGATGGTGCTGAGGGGCAAATGAAACTGACCGGTCATGATTCACTTACAATTGAAGCTGCCACGGGTTCAATACTACCGTACAATGTTCTGATAGGTGTACAAGGCAGTAAGTTGTCACTGATACAAGGTGATACACTGAATTTAGCCTTGGACGATGCGGGTGCCTCTTTTGACTTTGATCCAATATACCAAGACAACACTCATCTTACACTGGTGAGTTATAACGGTTCCGTAATAGCCACGGATGAGGCTACTGCAGAAAGTCAGCCGTATGACGGAGACAATGATAATGCTGCTGACCAGTGGGCTTCAATAGGCGCTAAGGCCAATGGTGGCGTCATACTTTCGGGCCATGAAAATAATATAGAGGTCAGGAGACTGGAAACCGCCCACGGTCCTATTGACGTTGATGCCAAAGGGCACGATATACTGGCAAACGACCACGGTTTTACCGGCGACGATGGTATATCAGCCAGTGGCGGCGGAAACATTACACTCAAAGGTGAGAATGTAGTGGTCGATGGCTACATAGAAGCACAACATGGCTCTGGGATACGCCCTGTTGGCTATAATAGTGATTTAACGATAGAAGCTGCCGACGACATTGAACTCTACGATAATGTAGATGTAGACGGCGATATTGAGTTTTCTTCGTCGGACGATACGACAATTCTATACGGTGATTATATCAATGCCGGTGGCAATATTCTGTTGAATAGTACAACAGAAACTTACGGTGACATCCTTGCTGGTCAGAATTTGACTATGAACGGCACTGTCGAGCTCAAAGGTACTGGTGACAACGCCGACCAGACGATAAGGGCTGAGGATGGTCTCCTTACCGCGAATGACTGGATCCATAAGACAAGCGTTGGTGACCTGACTCTGGGTGGTGAGCTTGGTATAACGCTCGATGGTGTAGATAGTATTACTGGTGATTCCGTGACGGTCGCCGATGGTGCCTTGACTATAGAGAATGTGGTAGATGCGGCAGGTAACCTTACCGCTGATTCCGGCCAGATTTGGTTCAAAGGCGATAGTGGTACTAATTATGTAGCCGGTGACATCATAGGCAATGGCGTGAAGCTATCGGCATCCTCTGTGGATATCGAGCTTGACGGCGACGACA
>CAYXPG010000092.1:0-1094 GCA_964467205.1 uncultured Pirellulales bacterium
CCATTGCCTCACTGCTGCTGACGACAGACGCCATAGTCAGTGAGATTCCGGAAAAAAAAGAAACTCCGCCGATGCCGCCCGGAGGTGGAATGTATTAGTCCGTTACTCGTCCCTCGTTGAACAGAAAATTCAGATTATGAACTATTTTAGGTATTACACAAATGCAGTATCTCAGGCATCCAGAAAGGTTACATCGGGAATCTTCATCGTCGGATTGGTGCTGATAGGTTTCGGCGCCGTTATTCTGGCATTGCCTGAGATATTTGCATTTCTGGCAGCCGTGATATTTTTTATCGCAGGCCTCGGCTGTGCGGTAACCGCTGTCAAAATCTTTTGGACGATGAGAAAAATAAACAAAATCAGTCCTGACGAAAACCACAGGGAGAACGTCCAAATCCGCATCGAAGAAAATTATTACGATGAATAACCAATTCGGACCGGATGTACAAATTGGCAAAGTCTGGCGGGCGATGGCGGCATCAATATCTACTTTGCTGCAGCTGTTACGAAGCAGGACTTATTATTTGGACGATTCATCAGGTCTCTGTATCTGCCTGGTACTCACGCAGGATACACTCACAAATGATGTCCTTACTGCTGATTATACCAACCAATTTCCCCTTTGACGTGACGGGGACCCTTCCGAAAGGATTGTTAATTAAACAGTCGCAAACATCCAGTAAACTCTCGTCCTCATTGAAGAAGATAGCAGGCTGTGTCATAAAATCATCAACGGTTTTTCCCGCTTCTTTCTCCTTGTCGTAAAACAGCCTCAGCACATCTTTCTCACTAAGAATACCCACCAAAGTCATATCGTCTTCGACCACAGGAATACCCGTGATGTCACCTTCTACCATAAGTTCCACAGCTTTATATATAGGCGTTTCTTTTTCCACACTAATCACATCTTTCGTCATAACATCTTTTGCCTGGAGCATTTGAAAGACCTCCCTTTAATAAGCCATTTTACAAACATTAAAAACTCCACAAGTACAGAGAAAAACTGCTTTCCGATTTATTTCCTCCGCAAGTTTATACACAACTGCACCATAAAACAACAAAAAAATGTCACCAAAGAAAAAAATGTCACCAAA
>CAYXPG010000092.1:1194-7578 GCA_964467205.1 uncultured Pirellulales bacterium
AAAAAAATGTCACCAAAGAAAAAAATGTCACCAAACTCCTCCAAACGCAGAATATTATACCGCAATTATATTTCAGGAGGGCTTAGCGGATTTTGAGGGTGGCCAGGGCAATAGCGGCAAAGGCGGCTGCCAACAGCCAAAAACGAACCACCACCTGCGGCTCGCTCCAGCCAATCAGGTGAAAATGATGATGGATGGGAGCACATCTAAAGAGTCGTTTGCCGCCGGTGTATTTGAAATAGACAATCTGCAGGATTACACTTATCAACTCCAGCACAAACACGCCGCCGATAACCAAAAGAAGGATTTCGTTTCTGGTAACCAGTGCGCCATATCCCATAGCCGCACCCAGTGGCAGTGAGCCGACATCACCCATAAAAACCTGGGCCGGATGGCAGTTGTACCACAAAAAACCAAGCACAGCACCAAATATTGCGGAATAAAAAATGCACAGTTCACCAGCCTGCGGTATGGCCGGCAGCAATAGATAACTCGACCAGGTAACAAGACTTGCACGAGCCAAAAACTCGGAGGCGACATAGCAGAGCACCACCAGAACCAGACTGACCAGTCCAACACACCCGGCTGCCAATCCATCCATACCATCGGCGAGATTTACGGCGTTACTTGTGGCTGAGATGTAAAAAATCGCTATTAACACAAAAACCCAGTCGTTCAAAGGCAGACCATGTTTATAGAACGGCAGCCAGAATTTTTTCCCATCCTCTATATCTACAAAGTCTGCGAACAGGAACAAGGCGATTAAAACGGCACCGCCGATTTGAAAGAGAAACTTCTCCCAGGGCCTCAGGCCGTCTCTGGTCCTGTGCTTGAGATAAGAGGTAAGTTTGAGCCAGTCATCAACGCCTCCAAGGGCGCTAAACCATATCACCAAAACAATCGCCTTCTGAACAAATGGATTGTTCAGCTTTGCCCACAGTAAAGTACCTGCAAGAACAGAAAGTATAATAATTAGTCCGCCCATCGTGGGGGTGTTGGCCTTTTCCCTTGTCAATTCATTCAGTGCTGCGTGATGAAACTCGGGACGGTCACCGATTTTCTTCCGCATCAGCCAGCGAATGATTTTCGGACCGAGCAAAAGTGAAATCACTAAGCTTGTCAGTATGGCCGCCACAGAACGAAACATCACATCCTGATAGGCATAAAAGCCCAGCCGGTGAGTGAAAACTTCACGAAGGTAATATAACAAGTGGTATATCATTTCATACCTTCAAAAGCGGCTCTCATAATTCGCTTGAGCCGAAAATCTCTTTTAGTTTCTCAACGGCCAGTTCCAAAGCAACCGACCTCGAACCTTTGACTAATACTATATCGGAATCTCTTACAAATTCTTCAAGATTATTACAAACTGAGCGGACTTCTTCGAAACATTTTATTTGCAAATCGTACTCAGCGGTTCTTTTGGCAGCATCAGCGGCGATTTTCGCCAAACCGCCGACAGCAAGCAGCAGCCCCACCTTCGCCCGTGCTATAAAGGTGCCTGCTTCGGCATGCAATTGCTCCCTCTGCCGGCCAAGCTCTGCCATATCCCCACAAATAAAAACAAGACGCCGATTGTTAGCAGAGCCAAGTTCGATAAGAATATCCAGGGCATTTTTCATCGATGCGGGATTCGAATTATAGCAATCATTCAGCACCGTCAGTGTGCCAATCTGTAACAGCTCGGCGCGCATATGAATTGCCGGGAGAGTTCTTACGGCATCAGCAAAATCTTCGGCACTCACACCAAATTGGCTGCAAATAGCCCAGGCGGCGAGTGCATTTTCGACATTTCCCAAACCCGGTAACGGCAAAAAAACCTCAGTGCCCTCTATCATAAAAGAAGTGGAAAAGCCGGTACGGGCAATATTACAGGCTCGTATGTCAGAGTCCTCAGTTTGGCCGAAAGTTGTAAATTTGATGCCGGCGGCCCGGCAGCTCTCAACCAGCTGCTCACAATCGGCATTGATAAAAAAAATACCATCTTCCCGCAGGCCCTCTGATATCGATAATTTCTCCCGCGTTATCGCCTGCAGGTCACCAAGTCCTTCCAGATGGGCTGGATGAACGTTGGTAACAACCGCTATGTCTGGCTGGGTAATGTCGGTCAAATAAGAAATCTCGCCCGGCCGGTTACTGCCAAGTTCAGCAACAATAATTTGGTCATCTTCCCCCGCGCCGAGCAATGTCAGTGGCAGGCCAATATTATTATTAAAATTCTTCGGGGCCTGAAAAACCCTGAAATGCCGGCTTAATACGTGATAAGCGATTTGCCTTGTCGTTGTTTTACCTGTCGAGCCGGTTATTGCAACCACCTTAAAGCCGCTCTGTCGCCGGTATTGACGAGCAAAATCTCCGAGAGCTTTTATGGTATCTTTAACTCTGAGCACCTTACAGCCGGCAAGGTCGCCCCTTGTCTCATCTGCAACCACCGCACAAACAGCACCTTTGGCAAATGCATCACCAACATAATCATGGCCGTCAAAATTCTCACCAGCCACCGCAAAAAAACAATCGCCCGCCTTTATGTTGCGAGAGTCGACACTTACACCGGTTAAAAATCCGGCAATTTCAGCTGGCTTGGCCTTTATTATTTGGGCCAGAGTTGTAATCGAAAATTCCTTCATTTCAGCCTCTTAAGACATTGCCGCGCAACTGTGGCATCGTGAAAGGCAACTCTGTCTTTACCGATTACCTGATACGCTTCGTGGCCCCTGCCGGCGATTAGCACAATATCATCTTTGGCAGCGGCCCGAAGAGCAAATTCAATCGCCTTCTTTCTGTCCGGCTCAAGCGTAATTGTCGGTGAATCCGGTTTTTCAAAACCGGTTACAGCTTCGCTTATTATATCTTCGGGCTTCTCGGTTCTCGGATTGTCACTCGTAACAATTACAAAATCAGCAAACTGTTCAGCCACCTTCGCCATTCGCGGCCTTTTAGTTCTGTCCCTGTCACCGCCGCAGCCGAAAACAACCCTCAGTCTGCCTTTACATAAGGGCTTTATGGTAGCCAGCGTGTTTTTCAAAGCATCGTCGCTATGGGCATAATCGACAAGAACGGAAAAGTTACCACCCCAATCAACCTTTTCCAGTCTTCCCGGTATCACCCTGACAGCCGATAGTCCGGCCGCTATCGTCTCCAAATCAAAGCCGGCTGCAAGAGACAAACCAGCCGCTGCTAAATGATTGCTGACATTATACGCACCCAGTAGCGGGGTCTTCACTTTTTGACTTTGGTTGGCGTATCCCAGGACAAAAACCGTTCCATCCGCGCCCATCGATTCTATATGAGCGGTAATATCGGCCGGTTCATCAACTCCGTACCATAAAATCCTTGCTCTGGTTCTTTCAGCGATTTGTTGGCTCCCCGCCGACTGTTTATTCAACACAGCCACTGCATCAGCAGACAACCCCTGAAACAGTCTGGCTTTGGCAGCTAAGTATTCCTCCTGGGTTTTATGGTAATCCAGATGGTCGCCGGCAAGATTGGTAAAAGCGGCGGCCTCGAATTCAATACCCGCCAGACGATTTTGACAAAGTGCGTGACTGCTGGCCTCGATGACCATATATCTTGAGCCGGCCTTGAGCATCTGCTCCGTCATTTCAGCAATTGCAAGGCAATCGGGCGTTGTCAGCTCCGCCGGCCGGCTCTCCACGCCTGTGTCGTAAACAACCGTCCCGATAAGTCCGCACTTTTCACCGGCATTTCGAATTACCGACTGCGTGAGAAAAGCTACCGTCGTCTTTCCATTTGTGCCGGTAACAGCCAAATTAGTAAGCAGCGAAGCCGGATTGCCCCTCACCGCCTGTGCCAGAACAGCCGCCGCCGTTGAAGAATCATCAACAACTATATATTCACAACTCACCGCCTGATTTTCAGGATGCACCGGCCGCCTCTGGCAAACAATGTATTTAGCGCCATTGGCCACGGCCCGGTCGATGAAATCGTGGCCGTCATAAACAATGCCTCCGACAGCCGCAAAAATATCGCCGTCTTCGACAAGACGCGAATCCATACGGATACGCAGAGAATCTCCTGAAGATACTAAAGCCAATAATTCATCGAAAGTCATAGGTAGTTCTATCCGTAAAACCTGCCCCTGCGAAAGCAGGGAATTTCCCGGCCATTGTAGCGAAAACCCAAAATAATGCAACCACTTGCCGTTCTCCGTAAACAATAACCCAGAAAAACAACGACAGCATAGATTTCTGCTCTGCTATATGCTTGACATAAACCAAATTTACAGGAACAATGTTATAATGAATTTATACTTATCAGTAACAATACACTCAATTATAAAATCTTGCTTGTAACAAGAGGAAGGAAATTGGATTATGAAAATTCGCTGCATTCTCGGTATTTGCCTGGTTTTGACGGCTGCCGGCCGGGCTCAGACCGCTTCGGACCAAACGGAATATTTTGCACTTTTCATCGAAGGCAAAAAAGTCGGCTACGCAATACAAAACCGTGTGGTGGCCGAGGGGAAAGTAACTACCACCGAACAAGTCAACTTAACTATAAGCAGACTTAATATGCCCGTTACAATGAACACCACCGAAACCAGTATCGAGACAATCGACGGCAAACCTTTAGCTTTCGAGTCCCTGCAGGACTTCAGCATGATGATGATAAAAATAACTGGAAAGGTTAACAAAAATGGAAAGGCCGATATAACGGTTACATCAATGGGCGCCGAAGAAAAAAGCACCATCGAATGGCCCAAAGGCGCTGTGATGGCCGAAGGACTGCGCCTGCTGCAAATAAAGAGAGGCCTAAAACAGGGACAAACCTATACCGCAAAGGTATTCAGCGCATCCATCATGCAGGCCGTAGATATTAAAACAACTATCGCCGGGAAAAAAAACATCGACCTGCTCGGACGCGTCGTGGCTTTAACAGAAGTCCATACCACTATGAAACTGCCGGACGCAGGCGAAATCGTCAGCACCGGTTATGTTGACGATAGCTTTCAACTTCAAAAGAATATTATGCCCGTAATGGGAATGAAGGTTGAAATGGTCGCCTGCGAGAAGGCCTTCGCGCTCGGCCAAAATGATGTGCTGGACGTCGTTGATAAGATGTTCCTGGCCAGTCCCGTACCGCTGGATAATGTCCGTTCGGCCAAATCAATCACCTATTATTTGAGACCAACTTCCGGAACCGACGCACTGCCGATACCGTCCGGCGATAATCAAAAAGTACGCCAGCTAAAGGGCGGCCGGGCAATCGTTACCGTAAGACCGGTTACCGCACCGAAAGGCATAAGGTTCCCCTATAATGGCTCAGATAAAATGCTTTTGGAGGCAATCAAACCCACAAGATTTCTGCAGAGCGACCGAAAAGAAATAATAGCCCTCGCTCGCCGTGCGATAGGTGATACCAAAGACGCCGCCGAAGCAGTCAAAAGGATTGAGGCATTCGTTGCCATGTACATTGAAAACAAAAATCTTTCAGTCGGCTACGCAACAGCGGCGGAAGTCGCTGCCAGCAGGCAGGGCGACTGCACAGAATTTGCCGTACTGACAGCGGCAATGTGCCGGGCCGTCGGCATCCCGGCCCAAATCGTTATGGGACTCGCCTACGTCGACGAATACAGCGGCCTTAGAGACCGTTTCGGCGGGCACGCCTGGGTCCAGGCATACATCGCCAATAAATGGGTCGGCCTGGATTCGGCCTTTAAAAGTACCGGCAGGGGCGGCTGCGACGCAGGACACATCGCACTGGCTGTAGGAGACGGCGCACCGGAAGATTTCTTCAACCTTGTCAGCACTTTAGGACAGTTCAAAATCGACAGGGCCATCGTAAACAAAAATTAACCACCGACTTACTTATGCCCTCGCACATATTCAACCCTTGCCTCCGATTTACTATTCACCGACTGGATTTTTTGCTATGGAAACCAAATTTTTTCTCCGGTGTCTCTTCCTCGGCTGCCATTGCCGAAAGTATCTCAAATACGGCCTGAAACTTCTCGTCATATTTGCGCTCCATAGATTCAATCTTGCGCCTTAAAAGCTCATTAGTGGACAATATATGCCTCAGTTTTGCAAAAGTACGCATGATGGCTATATTTACTTCAATCGCCCGCCTGCTCTTTAAAACGCTGGAAAGCATAGCCACGCCCTGTTCCGTAAAAACATAGGGATTATGGCCGCCTAATGACTTCCGGGAAGCTATCACATTTTGTGATAGCAGTATCACAACTTCTTTATCTGTAAGTTGATACATAAAATCAGGAGGAAACCGTTCAGTATTACGCTTGACCTGCTGCCTCAAAGCAATTGGCTTAACCCCATACAAAGCAGCTAAATCTTTATCAAGCATCACCTTTTGTTCGCGGATTAAATAAATACTGCTTTGTATCCTCTCGCTCGGAATAATTTC
>CAYXPG010000093.1:0-7557 GCA_964467205.1 uncultured Pirellulales bacterium
GCCAAAAGAAATGACCGGAAAAAGCCTGCTCGAAAGCTGATGTAAAGATGATAGAAGTCTATGAATTATGTAAGTCCTTTCGACAGCGCAAACAAAAACGCAAGGGCCACCACCAAAAAGACCACCGCAAAGAAGGCAAACTGTTCCATGCACTCAGAGATATAAATTTCCGTGCCGAACGCGGAACCATCTTAGGTCTGCTCGGTCCTAATGGTGCAGGTAAAACAACGCTGCTTAGAATACTCTCGACCGCACTGAAGCCAACCGCTGGAACGGCCAAGTTCGACGGCATCGACATTGTTGAAAGCCCGCTTGAGGTCCGTAAAAAAGTAGGCTTTCTTTCCGACAATACCGGTCTTTACGGTCGACTCACAGCACGCGAAATGATAGTATATTTTGGGAAATTGCATGGCATGAGCACCAGAGAACTTAAAGGACGCATGGATGAACTTTTCAATCTTTTGAACATGACCGACTTTGTCGACAAACGCAACGACTCACTATCTTCCGGTATGAAGCAAAAAGTTTCCATTGCTCGAACACTCATTCACGACCCGGATGTGATTATGTTTGACGAGCCGACCACCGGCCTCGATGTCGCTGCAGCCGAGGCCATCTTGAAATTCATCGAAACCTGCAAGGAAAATGGGAAAACGGTCCTCTTTTGCACACATCATCTGCACGAAGTGGAAAGGCTCTGTGATGAGGTTGTAATCCTTCATCAAGGACGGTTCTGTTTCCAGGGAAATCTGGAGCAGTTGCGGTCTAAGACGGACCAAACGCATCTGGACAAAGCGTTTTTAACATTGATTGGTCTCAAGGGGGGAAATTATGCAGTCTAATGTCGTAACCATCTACCTCAAGGAAATGAAAGAAGTATTGCGTGACAGAAAAAGCCTCATATTTATGGTGCTGTTGCCTACCATCGTAGTGCCTGTCTTGATGAATCTCATGATTAGTTTTATTATCAAGGCTGAAAAAAAAGCTCGAACTGAAACTCTAACCTTTGCTATCTTCGGTGCCGAACACTTACCGGAGTTGGCTAATGCGTTCACCGATGATAAGGGATTTGAGAAAGTGGATATCCAGACACAAGAAACAATTGCTACAGCCATCAAGGAAAACAAAATTAAATTAGCGTTGGTCATACCTCAAACAAGCCGTGAACAACTTGCGCAAGGCAATCAGGTTGCCATCCAGCTTTACTACAACAACGCTTCTGTTACCAGTAAAGTTAAAAACCGGACCGGTAAGGTAATTAATGAATTCAGTGAGAAATTTCGCTCAGACCGTCTTGCCTCTTTTGGTTTGGCTACTGCTGAACAACAGGAACACTTGCTCAAACCCATTACCATCGAGGAACACAATACAGCCGATATGCGAGAGGTGCTGGGTGAGCGCATAGGCGGGATGCTTCCATACTTGTTTATAATTTTCTGTTTTATGGGGGCACTGTATCCAGCAATAGATATCGGCGCAGGTGAAAAAGAACGCGGCACATTGGAAACTCTGCTCTTGGCTCCCATTCCTCGATATCATGTGGTCCTTGGTAAATTCTTCTTGATTTTTACCACCGGTGTAACGGCAGCCTTGCTGAGCATTTCAAGCATTGGTATCATGCTGGGCATAAAAGGCCAAGAACTCACCGGAGAATTGGGTGAAGTTATTGCCTCGGTTAGTGTACTTGATCTGGTGTTAATCGCTGCAATGCTAATCCCTACAGCCGCAATGTTTGCCTCATTACTGTTGAGCATATCCATCTATGCCAAGAGTTTCAAAGAGGCCAGTTCATATTGTGGACCACTCAATTTTTTAGCCATCGTTCCTGCTTTTATTGCCATGCTTCCAACTGTAAAACTCAATTGGTATTGGGCAATCGTACCCGTTACAAATATTTCGCTCGCAATCAAGGAACTCATCAAAGGAACTATGAACTACGAAATGTTTATTGCTATACTTGGCTCAAGCGCTGTTATTGCCGTTGCCTGCCTGGTCTTCTGCGCCAGGTGGTTTCAGCGTGAAGCGGTTCTTTTCCGTGAATAGGAGTTGGAAATGGGCCGGATAGTCGTCCTTGACCAAAATATGATTAATATGATTGCCGCCGGCGAGGTAATTGAAAGGCCCGCCAATGTGGTCAAGGAACTGCTGGAAAACAGTATCGACGCAGGTGCCGCAAAAATCACCGTTTCCATCGAAGATGGCGGCCGAAAATTAATATCAGTCGCCGACGATGGCTGCGGGCTCGAAGGCGAAGATTTGGCCAGGGCGTTTGAGTCCCACACCACAAGCAAAATTAAAACCAGCAAAGACCTGCTCGGCATATCGACCCTCGGCTTTAGAGGCGAAGCATTAGCAAGTATCGGCTCAGTGGCAAAGGTCAAGGCTGTAAGCAGAACTAAGGATTCAGATGCCGGAAGTTGTATGGAGATTGATTGTGGCCAAAAAAGTGCCCTTGGCCCCTGCAGCGCGGATTACGGCACGGCAATCCAGGTAAGAGACATTTTTTATAAGCTGCCGGCCAGACGCAAATTCCTCAAAACCGCCAATACCGAAACAGGACATATCACCGAGCACTTCACACGAATCGCACTGGCAAACTGTGATTTGGATATGACGCTGATGACGAATGGGCGAGAGCTTTATAGACTGCCGCCCAAACAAAGTCTTCGGCTGCGCATAGCTGAACTGTTCTCTGCCGAAATCTCCGACAATCTGATTGAAACCGAAAGCACCGAGAAGAAAGTGCATATTTACGCCCTGTTGGGTAAACCCAATATCTCAAGAGCAAACAACAAATTTCAATATGTATTTCTAAACGGCCGATTCATCCGTGACAAATTCATCTCACACGCAGTCAGGGAAGCATACCGAGGCCGCCTCGAGCCGAACAGATACCCCGTAATCTTTTTGTTTATTCAAATGCCCTATGAGGACGTGGACGTGAACGTCCATCCCACGAAAATCGAGGTGCGATTTTATAACGCCAATCTCATTCATTCGCAAATCCTCGGTGCACTGCGGGAAAAACTTTTAGCGACGGATTTCGATATGGATGCGAGACTGCCGAGAAGTTCACATCAGGACACAGCCGCCGTGCAGCATAGAAGCCAAAAAATTGCAGATGCAATGGCTGAGTTCTTTAACAAACACAAACCGGTTCAAACACAACAGCAGTTAGGATTTAGACGAGCAGCCGCTGCAGCCACAATACCGAGCGAAACTATTATTGACCACACAGGAAAGCATTTTGCGGCAACAGGCGGAGAAACAACCGCAGCAGAAGCCGGGCCGCTTAATGCGATTCAAATCCACGACAGCTTTATTGTCGCACAAACCGACGAAGGATTTGTCATTATCGACCAGCACGCACTGCACGAACGAATAATATACGAAGACCTGCGACGGCGAATACAACAAAGCAGACTCGAATCACAGAAACTGCTGATACCTGAAAGTTTTGAGCTGACCGATGCCCAGGCTGAGTTACTCCAAACCAATGCCGAATTGATTGAAAAATTAGGAATCGAGCTTGCCCCATTCGGCCCGCAGACAATGGCCATCCAGGCATTTCCTACACTACTTGCAAAGGCTGAGCCTCTTGATTTCGTGCGGGATTTAATCGATTTACTCAAAGATAAAAATGTCACCTCCGACCCTGAAAGAATGCTCGATGAAGTCCTGAATATGGCCGCCTGCAAAGCGGCAATCAAAGCAGGGCAAAAGCTAAGTGACAGTGAGATAGAAAAATTGCTTGCCGACAGAGAAATCCTCGAATTGGCGAGTCGCTGTCCGCACGGCAGGCCCACGACGATAAAATTCTCTATAGCCGAACTTCAAAAACAGTTTAAGAGGACCTGATGAATAAATGGTGGTGGTTATTATTGATAATCCTGGGTTGGAGCTGCGCAGGATTTGCAATTTTCGCAACCCCCCACGACCAAAGCACGCACATACCCACGCCGGATAATATCAACAGAATTGTCTCTGCTGCTCCAAGTCTTACAGAAATACTTTTTGCCCTCGGCCTGGATGACAAAATCATCGGTGTAACGCTTCAATGCAATTATCCACTCCCCGCAGTAAAAAAGCCAAAGCTCGGGACATTTTGGCAGCCGAATATCGAGGCGGTAATAGCTGCCAGGCCGGATTTGGTAATTACGCTCGGATTCGACCGGCAGAGAAATATTGCCCATCGCCTGAAACGAATCGGCTATAAATGCCTGACAGTAAATATTGAAAAGGTCGGCGATTTTTTTGATGCGGTCGAGAAAATTGGAACGGCAACCGGCAGCCGGCAACAGGCAGACGAACTTGTCTCAAGTATCAGAAAAAAACTGGATAACCTTTCAGCTTCGGCCGGCACAGGCGACAAGGTCAGGGTGCTTTATGTCGTTCAGAGAGAGCCGTTACGAGTGGCCGGCAGGGACACATTCGTTAACGAGATGATTGAACTGGCCGGCGGTGAAAATGCTATCGCCCCAACGGTGCATAAATATCCGCCAATTGGCTCTGAGCAGGTTTACGCCTGTAATGCCGATGTTATAATTGAGGCGGCAATGGGACAGAAAGAGATATCTGGACAACAAGCCGGTGCACTTCGGTACTGGAGCAGATTTAAGAATACGCCGGCTGTAATAAACGAAAGAATTTACGTTATCGACGGCGATACTGTCTCACGCCTTGGGCCGAGACTGTATGAAGGGGTCGAAACCATTGCCCGATGTTTAAGGCCTGAGCTGTTCGAGAACAGAAAACAATGAACGAATCACTAACAGCAAAGAAACTGATTGTGACAGTCGCATTGGCACTTGCTCTGCTTGCGGTAGTGATGTTTCTCTGCTCTCTGATAGGCACCGAAAACGTTTCATTGAGAAGGGTATTCGGTTCAACCGGCCCACAGGAGCTGGTCAATCCTGATTATGAAATTTTTGTCCACGTCAGAATACCTCGCATTATCCTGGCGGCAATTGTCGGTGCCGCCCTGGCATGTGCCGGTGTCGTCTTCCAGGCCATTTTGCGCAACCCCCTTGCAGACCCATATATACTCGGCATATCCAGCGGAGCAGGATTAGGGGCAATTATCGCTGTGCTCAGTGGATTAAACTGGGTATTCTGGGGACGGTCGCCGATAGCTGTTTTTGCATTTGCAGGGGCAATGGGGACGATTTGGCTGGTATGGTTCATCGGGCGATTGACCGGCAAATCACATATAACAGGACTGCTGCTCGCAGGTGTCGTGGTCAATGCATTTTTTTCAGCGGTGATTATGTTCCTTACGTCGGTGGCAAAATCCGAGCAGGTACATTCAACGATATTCTGGCTGATGGGCAATATGGCCGAAGAAGATTTTTTTGTGCTGTGGCTCAGTGCCGGTTCTGTAGCGGCTGGAATATTGACATTATTTTACATTAGTCCACAGTTGAATGTCATCAGCTTCGGCCAGGACGATGCCCGGAATATGGGTGTAAACGTCACTGCAATCCAGACGATTGCTTTTGCAGCCGCAGCTTTCATAACTGCTGTTGCTGTCAGCTTGAGCGGCCTGATAGGGTTCGTCGGATTGGTTGTCCCGCACGGCGTCAGACTGGTATTTGGCCCCGACCATCGACAGTTGCTTCCGCTTAGCGGCATTGTTGGCGCGATATTCCTGGTGGCTGCCGACACACTGGCACGCATTATCGTTGCCCCCGCGCAGTTACCGGTCGGCGTGGTTACAGCCATTGTGGGCGGGCCTTTTTTCCTGGTGCTGCTGGTTAAATACACACACAAGGTTGGCTGGTTAGGCAAATGAATGTTATAGAAGTCAGCAATTTAAGTTTCGGATATTCCAAAATCCAGGTCCTCGATGACCTCAGCTTTGGAGTCGAGAGTGGCTCATTTCTTGCAATTGCCGGCCCGAACGGGGCCGGTAAAAGCACACTGCTCAATCTGCTGTGCGCCGTGCTAAAATCAAAATCGGGAACAATCAGGATTGATGGGACGCCGATAGGAACTTACGGCCCAAAAACACTTGCCGAAAAAGTGGCGGTTGTACGACAGGAATTTGTGCCGGTATTTGGATTTTCGGTATTCGATACGGTAATGATGGCAAGAACCACTTATTTCGGTCAAATGGGATTTGAAAGCAGGGCCGACAGAAAAATAGTCAACGAAGCGCTTGAGGCAACCGACACGGCACAGTTTTCTTCCCGCCTGCTCGGCAACCTCAGTGGCGGTGAAAGACAAAGAGTTTTCATTGCAAGGGCGCTTGCGCAAAACACTGCTATCCTGCTTCTGGATGAGCCGACAAGCTTTCTGGATTTGAAACATCAGGTTGGCATATACGATTTGCTCAAAGCCGCACAGCTTGAAAAAGGCAAAACCGTAGTGGCTGTAACACACGATATCAATCTGGCCGCCCAGTACGCAGATGTTGTCCTGCTTCTTGAGGCCCGGAGTAACTACCATCACGGAGAAGCAAAGGACGTCTTCTCAACAAAACATATTGAAAAGGTATTTGGCGTCAGGACATTTACAGGCAGGGTTGGACGGGAAAAATTCTTCCTGCCTTTAGGCAGATTAGCCAAAGATGGCCAAATAACTCGTCCAAATCCCAACAGCGAGCAACCGAAATAACCTCCCCTGGGTTCACTTTATCTTTTTTTTCAGAAATTTAGCTGTGTCTAAGCGAATTATCTTGAATAATTTGATTGCATTGCTATACTTTTAGGGCTCGATTTTGCAACTTTGATGAACATAAGTACTGTACACAATATAGAATAATTTGTTATAATACTGTTCTTTACAGCCGACTTAAGAAGGGCTAAGTAGTAAGTGATGGTGTAAGAAAGGCAAGGGCAAAAGTGGCACAAAAACGTAAAAAGGCATCCAGTGAAAATACAAGCTCAGGCAAGGCAAAGAAAAGTCATTTAAGTGCCGCCGATATTGAACGTTTCAAGCAAATACTGCTGGGAAAACGCCGCGAGATTGTTGGCGACGTAACTGAAATGCAGGATGAGGCCCTCAAAAAATCCCGACTCGATGCAAGCGGTGACCTCTCAAGTATGCCGATTCATATGGCAGATATTGGGACAGATAACTACGAGCAGGAATTTGCTTTAGGATTATTGGATAGCGAAAGAAAATTACTTCGAGAAATCGACAAGGCACTGGAGCGCATTGAGCAGGGCACCTACGGTATATGTATAGCTACCGACAAACCAATAGCTATTGCTCGGCTCGAAGCCAAGCCCTGGGCCAAATACTGCGTTGAATACGCCCACAAGCTCGAAGAGGGTCTTGTCGAAGAGCCTGAGGAAGAAACCTCGTAAGATTTTAAGGCTGCTTTTGAACTGTCCACGCCGAAACCAGCCACGAACAACGAGATACGATTCACGAGCGACGAACGACGCTCAAACTGTTCCGTTTCAAAGAAACGGTCAGTTTGAGTAACTAATATCTTAGTATGAAACACAGATGTCCAATCTGCCGAAAAGTCGTCGAGGCATCGCCTCAAAAACAATCCGAAGAAGCGAAATTCTTCCCTTTTTGCTCCCGACGATGCAAACTTGTAGATTT
>CAYXPG010000094.1:0-7549 GCA_964467205.1 uncultured Pirellulales bacterium
AGATTAATGCAGCCGGTTGAGTTAGAGCTTAAAAAGTGTGAAAAAAATTAGCAGTTCATATCAGGATGCGGTCATAATTTTTTTGATGAGTTATGTGAATGAAAGGACGTGAAAGATGCGGGAAGTGACTGAAAAAGAGATACCGGCAGAAAGGAAATATGGGATTATAGTAGCCCTTATACCGATTGTTGCGATGATGTTTCTTCTTATAGTGGGCTATGGGGTGTATCACATCGAGCCGCAGGTTCTTCTCATTTCGGCAGCCTTTCTTACAGGATGTTTAGGTATTATTCTGCGTTTTAAGTGGGAGGATATGCAAAAGGGGATTGTGGATAGTATTCACAAGGCGTTGCCGGCTATGCTGATTATGATTTGTGTTGGTATTCTTATCGGCTCGTGGATTTCCGCCGGCACAATTCCTATGATTATTTATTACGGGTTAAAAATCGTCTCACCGAAATTTTTTTTGGTAACGGCCTGTTTTGTTTGCAGTCTAACTTCTATAGCGACAGGGACTTCGTGGGGGACCATCGGAACTCTTGGTGTGGCCTTTATGGGAATCGCTATAGCTCTTGGGATTCCGATGGGCCCTGCGGCGGGTGCGATAGTTGCGGGGGCTTATTTTGGCGACAAGATGTCCCCTTTTTCAGATGTAACGAATCTGGCTCCTGCGGTTTCCGGCTCGAACCTTTTTGACCATATTAAACATATGATGTGGTCGGCAACTCCCGCGTGGCTTATCGGTCTTTTTATCTATTTTCTGGTCGGTCTCAAATATGGGGGTAACAAAGTCGAGTCTGAGACTATGACGCTTATTATGACGACGTTAAAGGAAAACTTTACTTTTAATATTTTTCTTCTGCTTCCTATGGTGATAGTTTTTTACTTTGCGATTTTCAAGAAGCCGGTTTTGCCGGGGATGCTTCTTTCCTCTATCACGGCGGGAATTTTGGCCATGATTTTTCAGGGCTCTTCGATAACAGAAATAGCTACGGCAGTAAACAGCGGGTACGAGTCCCGAACGGGAGTGGACGTAGTTGATAATCTTATCTCTCGGGGTGGGATGATGAGTATGATGAGGGTGCAACTTGTTGCTTTTACGGCCTTTGCTTTCGGCGGTATTATGCAGAAGACAGGACTTCTTGCGATTATTTTTGAACGGGTGATGAAGTTCGCCAAGCAAGTCTGGAGCATCGTACTGACGACCGCCGCTACATCGATTCTGGCAGCTATGGTTACAGGGAGCTCATATCTTTCAATGATTGTTCCCGCTGAATTGCTTGCTCCTATCTATAAGAAAAAAGGTCTGGCCGCAAAAAATTTGTCTCGTATTGTTGAAGAATGCGGCGGTATTATCGTTCCGCTTGTTCCGTGGAGCATGGCCGGTGTGTACATTCATGGTACAATCGGGGTTTCGGCTTTCGAATATCTTCCGTGGGCGATTATGAACTATGCGGCTGTAGTTATTTTAGTTATTTTCGGCTTTACGGGGTTTACGATGGCTCCGAAAATAAGAGAAGATGAAACCCAGGTGGGCAGCTGATATCGAGTCTCAATTTCAGTTGAGCAAACGTAAGAATGAAAGGATAGACGAATGAAATGTAATTTGAACACAATAATCTTAGTGGTTTTGCTGTTTTTGGCCGGATGCACCGTTAATATGGCCGAACCTGCGGGTAAAGCTCTGATGGATAAGGGCAAAGGCAGTTTTGTCTTTCAGAACGAAAAGTTGATATCCGGACTTCCTCTTACTGTCTGGACATACCTTCCGAGCAACTACAGCGTTGATTCTACGGTTTTGTTTGTGATTCATGGCAATGGCCGGACCGCTGAAAAATATCGGAATGCCTGGGTCGATATCGCCGAACGACATAGCGCTTTATTGTTAGTGCCGCATTTTACCAAGGAGCAATTTCCTCTGGACTCGCAATTCCATCAGGGCAATATGTTCAAGACGGATTCGGCTGATAAAATCCTTTCGTCCATACCCGAAAACAAGTGGACGTTTTCGGTGATCGACCCGATTTTTGATTTTGTCGTTGCAAAGATGAAGAACAAGTCCAAAGGTTATTTTATTTACGGTCATTCTGCCGGCAGCCAGTTCGTTCACAGGTTTTTGTTTTTCAAGCCGGATGCGAAGGCAAAAAAGGCGGTCTACGCAAACGCCGGCTGGTACACAATGCCGGACTTCAACGAGCTTTATCCCTATGGACTTAAGGGGACAAAGTGTAACAAAAAAAACCTGCGGAAGTTGTTTGGGAGAAAAGTTACGGTTCTGCTTGGCGACCAGGATACCAACACAGCACATCGCAGCCTGCGGCGTACACCGCAGGCGATGAAGCAAGGTGCATATCGTTTTGAGCGAGGCCATACATTTTATCGCTCGTGTAAGCAGATGGCTGATTCGCTGAAAGTTGAGTGCGCCTGGGACTTGCAAGTGGTTCCGGGGGTGGCTCATAGTAATAAAGGAATGTCGAAAGGTGCTGAGAAGGTTTTTTTTGGTTCTGAATTATAAAAGGAGGACATTTAATGTCTGAAGGAAACAAGATGTTAAAGCTTATAAAGGGTGCGGAAGTTTATGGGCCTGAATGTCTCGGCAAAAAGGATGTTTTAATCACGGCAGAGAAAATTGGCTGCGTTCAGGATAGTATCGATATAGGCAAAGCGGTTGAGATTGAAACGATAGAAGCCGAGGGCAAATTTTTAGTTCCGGGTTTTATAGATTCGCACGTACATATCCTCGGCGGCGGCGGAGAAGGAAGTTATAAGACAAGAACTCCGGAAATTATGCTGACCGATATCACACAAGCCGGCGTAACAACGGTCATCGGATGTCTCGGCACCGATGGGGTTACAAGAACGATGAGTAATCTCATCGCAAAGGCCAGAGGTCTGCAGGAGGAAGGCATAACCTGTTATGTCTATACAGGTTCCTATCAGGTGCCGGTAAGGACGCTGACGGGCTCTATTCTGGAGGACCTTATATTAATAGATAAAATAATAGGTGTCGGTGAAATTGCATTATCCGACCATCGTTCTTCCCAGCCGACAGTCGAAGAGGTGGCGAAAATTGCAGCGGCTGCAAGGGTAGGCGGAATGCTCTCTGGAAAAGCCGGTATAGTAAATGTTCATATGGGCTCCGGAGAGAGGAAACTGAGCTTCCTGGAAAAGATTGCCAGCGATACGGAAATTCCAATAACTCAGTTCGTTCCAACTCATACCGGAAGAAGCCCTGGGCTGTTCGCAGCCGCGATGGAATATGCCAAAAAGGGTGGGCTGATAGACCTTACAACAAGCACACCAACACGGTTTTCGAAGAAAAAAGAGGGCAAATGCAGTGAGGCACTGAAGGTGATGCTCGATAATGGTGTGCCTGTTGAAAATATAAGTTTTACCTCCGACGGCCAGGGAAGCCTGCCTAAGTTTGATGAAAAAGGACAATATATAGGGCTTGACGTTGGTAAGGTAACAACTTTGTATGAGAGTTTCAGGGATGCGGTAAGAAATGAGAACATTGCTATGGAGGTTGCGCTGAAGGTAGTTACGTCGAACCCTGCGAGGAATTTGAAGCTTGATAACAAGGGCGGCATTGGGGTCGGAAAAGATGCCGATATGGTGTTGCTGGACAAAGATTTGGAAATAGACACGGTGATTGCGAGAGGCCAAATAATGGTCAGAGACAAAGAGGCCGTAGTAAAAGGCACTTTCGAAGATTAACACTTTTAATGATAAAGGGGAAATTATGAAAAGAGCTGCGTGCATTTTATTATCGGTGTTTATTTCACTGTCCGTCTCCCGGGCGCGGGCCAGCCGGCCAATAAAATAATGGTGTGTTGCAGTAATATTAAAAAAAACGCTGAAAGTTTTGGAGAGACATAAATGCGTATATTGCTAAGGCTTCTGCCATTTGTGGTTTTCATTTGGCTCATCTGTCATTTCTCTTATTCCCTTGGCAGGAAGAGAGCACTTAGCGACCAAAAACGAAAAGGCGAATCGCCACCTACGAAAAGAAAACAGGTCGATTCGGCAGTGGTTGAAAATGATAGTAAGTGAACTTCTACGAGACCTATTATGTGGCACACAAATTATGGGGAGATGATTATTTTCTTGAAGTTCCGGAAGACTTTAAGCCGAAAGAAATAGAAACCAAGTTGTCCGAGTTGAAAAACCTTTGTCGGTCTATCTGCGAAAAAGCTGAGAGAACATAGTTTTTTGAGAGCGCTGGTAGACCCAAAATGGCCAATAGTCATGGGTAAACAATTGTATGTTGGAAATATAAGTCCTGGTGCAGACCAAGCAAGCTTGGAAGCTTTGTTTTCAGTATTTGGAACGGTGGAAAGAGCTTATATAATCACTGACCGTCAGACAGGTCAAAGCAAAGGTTTCGGTTTTGTCGAGATGAGTAGTGATGCTGAGGCTCAAGCAGCAATAGCCGCCCTGGATGGAAAAAAGTGTGATGGTTACACGGTTAAGGTTAATGAAGCCAAAACCCAAGGTTAATTTTGAGTAAAATCTGGACCTACCAGATATCAGACAACTCCCTCCCGGCACACCTCTCAGAGCCACTTTACGCTCGTAGAATTGCCAAACTAACGAAGCAAATTAACGGAACAATCGACACCCACGGCGGAGTCATTTCATTGATTATCGATTATTGATAATTGATAATTTGGTTGAGATTGCCACGGCCTGCGTTGTAGACTTCGCAATGACGGAGGGAATAACGAATATCGAATAACGAATATCGAATCCTTCGGCTCCGCTCAGGACAGGTATCGAACAAGGAATGTAGAATTCAGAAGTTATTTTTGCGAGAGGATTCTGTCGGTTGCTTCGAGTGCACTAAGGTAAAGGCCTTTGGAATAGTTGGCAAGTAACTGCATCGCAAGAGCTTTGTCTTTGTGGTAAAGCTTGAGGGCGGTTTCTTCGAGCGGCTTTTGCAAAGTCAAGGCGCCAGTTTCGAGCAGGCGGGACTCGGCTTTTACACGAGAAATTGTAGTTTCGTAGTCTCTGTCAACTTTGTGGGCGAAATTTGAGAAGGTCCAGAAGGCCTGGTTTGGTGCGGGCTGGAAGAAAGACTCGACTTTTCTTCGATAAAAGGTTTGTGACGGTTTCCGGTTCTGAGTGTAAAAGGCGCGAGGGAAATCGTCGATGCCGAAATAGAACGGGATGTAAAACGAAGTGCAGGGTTTGGCCAAACACAGCCAGTAAAGGATTGCTATATCGGAGGGGAGATTGTTTCGGAGCTGGAGGATGAAGCTGGTCTGAGTGGAGTGGTGACAAATGGTTCGGTTGGTTTTATGGGGGTCGGCTGATGGTTTGTAGTATTTCGTATTTTCGTAGTGGTCTCGGAGGATTTTCATTGCGGCAGCAACGTCCATTTTTTGTTTTGGTACAACCGAAAAAGGCAGATTCCGGCTGAGTTCAACCGGACTGGCAGCGACCTTGTTGACGGCGCTCCACTGACGTTTGTAGTTAGATGGTCCTGAAGGCGAGTGTGGATGTGCATAAACGGCAGCGAAGTCGAAAGGGCCGTCCCTTTCGGGATTGTACCAGCCCCTTTGGACGGCATATTCGATGATGTCGGCGCAGGCGAGGTGGTTTTGCTTATCGGTGAGGTCGACCTGACGGACGGTGTAGGTATTTGCGAGCATAGCGACGTGGTCGTCGGGCACTTTTTTTGCGAGCCAGTGTTTGCCGTTGACGACGCAGAAGAGCCATCCTTCATTTGGGTCGCAAATGGTGTAAGTCCGGCCTGAGGCGTTGTAGCCGAACTGTTCGACGAGTTTGCCGGCGAGCAGGACGCCTTCGCGGGCGGATTTGGCGCGCTGGGCGATGAGGCGGCGGAGCATAAAGCCGATACCGCCTTCGGTGAGGACGGGACTGTCCTGGCGCGAGGGACAACCGTTGGAGGTGACGGCGACGCCCCATTCGTTTACGTAACTGTCGGAGAAAAGCATGCCGGGCATTTCGGACCATATGTATGCCCAGGTCTGCTCGGCTTGCTGCAATTGGCCGCCTTTGAACAATTTGATTTTTTCTGCTGCTTCGTGTTTTATGCGGGTGATTTTATAGTGGTTTACAACCTGCGGCGGCGAGTTGTCCTCGTTGTGGGCCATAATTACGCTTCCATCGACAGTGGCATTTTTTCCGGCTACGATGGTGAAGCAGGCCCGTGCCGGCGCTGCCGCCAACAGAGCCAGGAGGATTAAAATAAATGCAGCAGAAACCGGTAATAGTTTGGGGCAAGTTTTATTTGTCATCATAATCATTTCCTTGTCAAATCAGGTTAAGTATTTACATTTGACAGTTCATTTTCGGTAGAAGAAACGACGACGGCGCAGGAGAGGTCTCCGGTGACATTTACGGCGGTTCTGCACATATCAATTAGTCGTTCGACTCCGAGAATCAAGGCTATACCTTCCAGCGGGATGCCGATACTTTCGAGGACCATTGCCAACATAATCATACCGACTCCGGGAGCGCCTGCGGTCCCAATCGAAGCAAGTGTTGCGGTAAGAAGAATTGTCAACTGGCCGGTCAGAGCCAAATCCATATTGTAAACCTGTGCGATGAAAACAGCGGAGACGGCCTGATAGAGCGCTGTGCCGTCCATATTTATTGTTGCACCGAGGGGCAGTGCAAAACTTGATACTTGTCTTGATACGCCGAGATTTTCTTCGGCACACTCCATAGTAACGGGTAAGGCCGCCGAGCTTGAGCCGGAACTAAAGGCGATTAACTGTGCGGGGCGGATGCCGCGATAGAAAGTCGCAATTTTTAATTTGCTAAAGGTCTTTATCGCCAGAGAGTAAGTGACGGCGGCGTGGAGAACGAGGCCTGCAATTACTACGAGTGCGTATTTTAGAAGAAGAGGCAGGATGTCGAGGCCGAAATCTCCGACAACGGCAGCAATCAGAGCAAATACGCCATAGGGGGCGAGCTTCATAATGAGGTGCACTACCTGAATCATAGCTTCGTTGAGTGCATCGAAAAAATCTATTACCGGTTGAGCTCGCCCGTTGGGAACTACGGTAAGAGCGATGCCAAGTATTATGGCGAAAAAGATAATCTGCAGCATTTTTCCTTCTGTGAATGCCTTTACGGGATTGGTGGGGACGATTTGCAAAAGTGTGTCGGTGATTTTTGGTTTTTTTATGGCTTCAATCCGTTTGTCGGCTTCGGTGCGGCCGGTCTGCTCGAGTCTTGTTCTGGTTTCTGGGGAGAGAGCTTTGCCGGGTTTAAAAGTATTGACCAATAACAGGCCGATAGTTATTGCGATAGCGGTGGTGCATAAATAGTATGCGATGGTTTTGGTGCCGATTCGGCCCAGCTTTCGGATGTCGTCCAAACTGGCGGTGCCGACGAGCAAAGAAGCAAAGACCAAAGGGACAACAATCATACTGATTAGCCTGATGAATATTGAGCCGATTGGTTTGATATAATCAGTGACGAAGGGCGAAAAACCAAATTGATTGGCCAGTATTCCAAAAACGAGGCCCAAAAGCAATCCTATGAATATTTTGGTGTAAAGTTGAAGTTTGGGCAG
>CAYXPG010000095.1:0-2457 GCA_964467205.1 uncultured Pirellulales bacterium
CGGATTCGGTGATTGTCACGCCGGCAACATCGTTGTCGGTGACGTTGGCTACCACACTGTCGATACTGATGCCGTCATAGTCGTTGTCACTACTGGCAGCGGTGTGGGTGATGGTCGAAGTGTGAGCACCTTCTACACTTGAGTCATCTATAGCTTTGACGGTAACTGTCTGTGCAGTGTCCCAGTTTGTCGTCAGGAATGTCAGGTCTATAGAATTGCCTGCGCCGTTGTTGTTCACTTCGGTCTCGATGTCCGGGTCAACGGTGATAGTAACGGTTGCAGTCGGCAGGGAGTCGAGTACAACGGTGTAGGTATCGGAGGTCGTACCTTCTTCGGCCACGTCGGTGGAATCGCCGGATTCGGTGATTGTCACGCCGGCAGCAAAATCGTTGACGGTAACGTTGGCAACCACGCTGTCGATGCTAATTGCGTCATAGTCGTTGTCGCTACTGGCAGCGGTGTGGGTGATGGTCGAAGTGTGGGCGCCTTCTACGTCCACATCGTCAATGGCTTTGACGGTAACTGTCTGCGCAGTGTCCCAGTTTGTCGTAAGGAAAGTCAGGTCTATAGAGTTGCCGGCGCCGTTATTGTTCACTTCGGTATCGATGTCCGGGTCAACGGTGATAGTAACAGTTGCAGTTGGCAGGGAGTCGAGAACAACCGTATAGGTATCTGTTGTGGGACCTTCTTCGGCCACGTCGGTGGAGCTGTCGGATTCGGTGATTGTCACGCCTGGCGTCGGAGCACCACCAAGGGTGGCGGTAATTGAATAAGCAACGCCGTTGAGGACGCCGGTGGCTCCTGTATATTCATAATACTCACCGGATGAATGTAGAGCTGAGGTAACGGTGGTATTACATTTAACACCTATGTACCATGTTCCTGCTGCGGGACTGCTTTTAACAATCTCTTCATCAGCGCCTGAACCGTTGGTCGCTGCGGTTACGCCTGTACCGCCCTTAAAGGCAGAATCTCCCTGTTTGGTGAAAAGATTAAGGTCATAGGAGTCATCACCATCGAGGGTAATCGTCAACTGAGTAGTTTGTGAAGGCACGTCGATGGTAAATTGATGGTATTGTTTGTCACCTATTTTTTCGTGGCCTGCGCTGCTGTTGTTATTCATTTGGCGGGTAACACCATCGCTCAGAGCCGCCTTTACGTTCGGTGAGCCCTGGCCGTCCATTGCGTATGCAATCAGAGCCGCCTGATAATCTCGCTGCTCACCGCCGGTTATAGCTTCTGGATGGCTGCCACAGGGACACAGTCTTCCTGAGTTAGCATCGTCCTTATATGCCCAGGCGCTTACGTTGCCCATAAAAGGCTGGTATTGTGTGTCATCGCCTTCAATAGGTTGGGCGAATGTGGAGAGAACCTCTGTACCGGTGCACCAGTAAAAGGAATCATCATCGATGGTGTAATTTCCTCCGTTGTGGCGGACATGGTAGATGTAATTATCACCGCCGAAATCAAAGTAGTCAAGCAGCGGAGAGCCTGTAGGAATATCGTGGCCTGTGTAAGAGTCGGCCAACTGGCTGTAGTGACCTCTTGCCGGCCAGATATGATAATATTCGGTTCGATAAGAAGTGTCACCGGTTGTCGTTACCCGAATTGTACAGATAGCCGAGCCGGCACAGGAGCCGGTGTAGCTGCCTCTATTGGCGTAGAAGTCTCTTACCCGTTGTCGTCCGGTTTCGCCGAGAGAGCTTCCATGGTCTACTGAGGCGCCTCCGTTCGTATATATACAGCGGAATCTCGCCTGGCCATCGGGATAAAGCAGCGCTCCGTTGTCGTCATTGCTGTTTGAAACCATCACATTGTTTTGTGTGGTTGAGTTGGACGTGGCAAGGTATTCCATCGCAAGGCCCAAAAGCTCCGCAGCAGGTAATGAAGTTCTACTGGTAAGATTGGCCCCACCATCCATAAAGAGGTCTTTGAAGAATCCTTCGTTTTCCGTTCTAAAGCTCCAGACCGTTCCCAGCCAGGGGCTGTCTTGATGTGAGTCGTTGACTTCGTCGACGACCCAGAAATATGTTGTGCCCGCCTGCAGGTCGGGGTCATAACTGTTATTGTCCTGCTTGCCGATATGTACGGCAGAAATACCATCATTTACATCAGCCCAGTTGGTACCAAAATACACATCGTGTCCCTGTGTAGCTGCTACAAGGTCTCCCGGTGACCAGCTAAGTACCGTATCTATGTCCACATTGCCGGTGCCGTCAGCGGGACTGGGGTTGTAAGCGGTGTTTGTAAGTCCTGCAAGACTGCGTACCTCGTCCTCGGTCAATACAGCATTATAGAGACGGACATCGTCGAGCCGACCGTCCCATCCTCTTTGTAAGTAGCCGGATGCAAGTCTTCCGGCAATTACGACTGATTCTGTATTGGTGCTGATCGAGCCG
This sequence comes from uncultured Pirellulales bacterium, assembly GCA_964467205.1. Lineage (GTDB taxonomy): Bacteria > Planctomycetota > Phycisphaerae > Sedimentisphaerales > Anaerobacaceae > CAYXPG01. The sequence continues at coordinate 2,400 of CAYXPG010000095.1, forward strand.
GATGGTGTGTCATCAGCGACTGGAATGCCGTCAATATAGATTATTCTTTCCTGTGCTG
>CAYXPG010000095.1:2557-7530 GCA_964467205.1 uncultured Pirellulales bacterium
GGTGTGTCATCAGCGACTGGAATGCCGTCAATATAGATTATTCTTTCCTGTGCTGCCGAATCATAAGTTACTGCAAGGTGATGCCATTTACCGTCCATTACCGGTGTCGAGGTTGTGATAGTGGTGGTACTCAATCCAGACATATAAAACCTCATTCCGTCTGAGGTGCCGTTGCTGGTAATCTGATAGGCGCTGCCTTTGGTGAACATATATAGGTTACTGGTATGAATATTTTCGAGCGTAAACCAGGCAGCAATTGTGATTTCACTGGTTATGTCGGCCCAACTTCCGCTTCCACAATCAACGACACTGTTGTTGGTGCTGGCTATGTTGTCGGCATCCACTACTTTGCTGCCCCTCTCGGAGTCGTCAATTATACTGATCCTGCTGCCGGAGAGTGTGCCGTCGTGACCATTGCCGCTGCTGTCGTCGGCGGTGCCATCGTTAAAATTCCAGTAAGCCACAGGGTCGGCGGCGAGTGCAGGCCCTGCTGCAAGGCCTGCGAGCAACAGAAGTGAAATTAAGAAAGTAAATTTTTTGTACATCATATTTCTCCTTAAAGATAAAAATTGTTAATACCTTCTCCTGGTAACACACACCTTATGCGTTACCAATTATGATACACGGCGTCTTCGCCACCTGTTTTTTCTCACCTCCTTTCTGAGATGGCACTTAAAGACTTGAAAAAATTATAATTTCATTCGCTTTTATAACTGTCAGTGATACGAATTTAAGCTCTCACAGCTTTTTTACCTCCACGCGAAAAAGGTAATCTAAATTAACCCCCAAAAAGGCAGTCAAATGTTGTTCTTCTGTTAGCCTGATGGGTGAATTTCCTTCACCATAGAACAAGTCAAACGCTTCTGCAATCTGTACTTTATAAGGGTCTATTCCGCTCGGCTGGGTTTCCATAACTTTTCTCTCTCAATAACCTCTGCCGCCGTTTTGTGTACCATAATGAGCCATCGCGAATGATTTGGCTAAATATTAATCCGGACAGTGACAGCTGTATGTCACTGCTCATGAAAAAAAACGTAAATCTTCCTGGAATGCACGATTATGGCGTTGAAAAACCGCTTTAGAAATGAAAGTTAAGTTTAGAGGAGCTTATCGCAGCAAGAAGCCCCCAAAGACGGTTGTCCATAGTGTAAAGACTATGAATCTTGATTAAATACTGTGAGCGGAGTCTCTTCTGAGGACGATGCCGGAGAATCGCCAGATTTTTGCAAACTGCTCATGGGACATCGACATCCTTCCAACCACAGGGTCTGCAATAGTGACTTTATGGTCTGAGACTTCGAGAACGGCAACACAGTGAGAGGAATTTGTCGATTATCGGGATTGTATCGGACGTTCACCCTTTTATTCAATAAAAAAATATGAATCTCCAAAAGAAAATTTGGAAAAAAACTTGACATATTCAAACGACTGTTTTATACTTTAGTTTGAAACGATTGTTTGAGGGTTATTGTTATGAATAATGCAGATAATGTTGCTAAAAAAGGCGATTCGAGCAAACAAATCCGTGAGCGTCTTATCGATGTGGCAGAGGGGCTTTTTTGCGAGAAGGGTTTTAACGGCACAAGTGTCCGGGATATCACCTCAAGGGCCAAGTGCAATGTGGCGGCGGTGAACTATCATTTTGGCGGAAAAGAAAAGCTCTACTACGAAGTTTTCCATCGCCATATGCGCACATTGCGTGATATTCGCATTGCAAGTATCAAGAGGGTAATGTCACAGGGCGAGGGTGAAGTTGCCTTAGAGCAATTGCTTGGCGCATTTGCAAAGGCATTTATCGAACCACTTATAGAAAAAAGTGCCGGACAGATACTTATGAAACTGATGATACGTGAAATACTGGACCCGCATTTGCCCAAAAAAATGTTCATGGAGGAAGTGGGCAGACCCACCGTGAGCACACTGGCAGAGGCTATGGGGCGAGTTTGTCCAAAACTGGGGGACAGAGAGATTATGATGTCTATACTTTCTGTCATCGGGCAACTAATGCACGCTGTTCATATTAATAAAATTTTCAGCGCTGAGAGGAAATTTGAATTTCCGATACCAAATCTTACAGAAATGGTGGAACATATAACCGCATTTTCTACGGCGGGTATTCTTGCAGTTGCTGAAAAGGAGAACAAACAAAACAACAGCGAGTAAAGATTGGTGGAATGTTACGATGGTATTAAGAAAAAATGAAATATCAATCCCGGCCCCGATTGGGCGGGTTCAATTAAAAGAACAGTAAATCGAAGATATGAGTGCAATAAAAAAAGAAATAATACGGCTGGCGTTGGGTGGGCTGATAAGTCTGCAATTGGCAGGATGTGTGAGCAAAGAGCAATTCTATGAAGATGTCAGTTTGTCAAGGGATGCTGCATACCAGCAGTGGAAAAGCAGGAAGGAGCTGGCCAAGCAGTCTCAGACGTATATAAGCGGCAAGCTGAGTATTGAGGATTGTTTAAAACTGACTCTTGTGAACAATAAGAGACTCCAGCGAGTCGTTGAAGAAAAAGAGGTTGCCCGCGGAAAAGAGCTTGGTTCCTATTCGGCGATTTTGCCCTCAGTATCGCTTACGGGAGAATATCTGCGGAAAGATGAGGTTGCGTCTATTAGTCTTCCAAGCGGCCCGTCTATAACGATGGGAGATTTGGATAATTATTCTGCTGGACTTAACGTTACACAGCCGATTTTTGCCGGTGGCGCGATAGTAGCTAATATAAATGTCGGCAGGCTGTTTTCGCTGCTTGCTGATGAATTGGTCCGTGCGATGGTGCAGGAGGTAATTTATGCGTCGAGCCATTCCTATTATGATGTACTGCTCAATCAGCACTTACTTCAAATCAGCGCCGATGCTGTTCGCTCGGCTGATGCGCATTTGAATGACGTAAGGCAAAAGCGGCGGGGGGGTGTTGCCTCGGATTTTGACGTTCTGCGGGCTGAGGTTGAGCTGTCGAATTTCAAGGCGGAATTGATACAGAACAAAAATGCCATCGATATTTCCAAGGCCAATCTGCTTAAAGTGATGGGTGTTTCGCAGGACAGCGAGGTTGCGCTTTCGGATGAACTTGATTACAGTGCTTTTAAGATGTCAATGGAGCAGGCGGTCGAGACGGCTTATCGCAATCGGCCTGACTTATTCAGTCGTCAGTTTGATATAAAGCTGCAGAAGGAGCTTCTTAACATCGCCCGAAGTAGATACTGGCCGACTGTAAGCGGTTTTTATAACAATATCTGGTCCAGGCCCGACCCTCATAATACTATGGTGATTGATTGGGGCAGGGCGTGGCAGGCAGGATTTATGGTGAGCATGCCTGTATTTGACGGTCTGGCGAGAGAGGGTGAGGTCATTGAGCGGAAAGCACGGTTGAAGCAGGCGCAGATAGATTTAATCGATGCAGAAGAAACAGCTTTATTTGAATTGACCAAGGCACAACTAAGTATCGAAAATGCCGAGGAGTTTGTTGAGTCGCAAAGACTAAACCTAACCAGGGCAAAAGAGGGGCTGCGGCTTGCAGAAATAGGTTATAAAGAAGGGACAAACACGCAGGTTGAAATGATAGACGCCCAGGCGGCCCTGACACAGGCAAGAGCATTCTATTACCAGGCGGTTTATTCACACCTGATAGCTAAACTCGATTTGCAAAAAGCTATGGGAACGCTTAATTGAATATTGAATATTGAAGATTGAAGATTTTGTAACAGGCTGGAAGTAAAAATTATGAGTTACAAATTGAAAACCCTAATGGAAAAATTTGGTCAACTCTTTTTTAGAAAAACGGAGTCCGGCAAAATGGAGGTGAATAAAAGGACTGTGTATTGGACGGCGGGGTTTGCGATAGTGTTGGTTACCTTTTTGGTTGGGTATTTTTACAAATCGTCAGAGACGTCCTTGGTTGCCAAGACAGTTCCTGTCGAGGTTGAGACTGTAATGGCCGGCCCGATAAAAGAGACGATAGAACTGACCGGCTGGATAAAAGCGAACAAGATTGTAGAGGTGAAATCCAAGGTGCCGGGGAGGATTGAATCTTTGCAGGCCGTTTCAGACGATGGCGGTTTTGCAGATGTTGAAGAGGGCTTGGCGGTCAAAAAGGGCCAGCCCATTGCAGTGATTGACCATGAGGTTTATTTGGCTGAGGTGGCCTCTGCCGAGGCCAATTTAAGAGCCAGGGAGGTGGAGCTTGCCGATGCCGAGCGTGAGAAGAAGCGCATTGTCGCCTTATACGGAGGCGGCTCGGCGACAGAACAAAATAAAGATAAAGCTATAACTGCCGCGGCTTTGGCTGAGGCAAGGTTAAATTCAGCCAGAGCCGGTCTGGAACTGGCTAAAATCAATCTGCGTGAATCGACAATAGTTTCTCCTATCGGCGGGATAGTAACAGCGAAGCACATTGACCAGGGCAATCTGATTAAGGCGGGAGACCGGATTGTTACAATAGCCGATATGAAGACGGTGAAAGTAATAGCTGCTGTTGCAGAAAAATATGGAGGAAAAATTCGTGCCGGGACGGCGGCAGAGATAAAGGTTGACGCATTTGGCCAAAGAACTTTTGAGACGAAAGTGTATTCGGTTTATCCTGCTCTTGATGAACAAACCCGTATGGTGCAGATTGAAATACGTTTGGACAACGGGCAATTACTGCTCAAGCCCGGGATGTTTGCAAGGGTGACTTTAATTACGAATCGGAAAGATAACGTTGTAGTTATTGGTCGTGATGTTGTTCTCGGGGGTAAAATAAGTGATGAGTATTACGTATATGTGGTTGAAGGGACAATTGCCCGTAAGCGTTTTGTAAAGATTGGCATAGCCGAAGCTGAGAAATATGAGATAAGCGAGGGGTTAAAAGTGGGTGAAGTGCTTGTGGTTAACGGGATGCATTATCTGACCGACGGAATAGGTGTAGAGATTGTGCAAATAGGGGATGTAAAATGAAGCTTGCTCAGTTGTCTGTAAACAGGCCGGTAACCAC
>CAYXPG010000096.1:0-7303 GCA_964467205.1 uncultured Pirellulales bacterium
TGTGATAAGTATCTATTAGCTCGGACAGGGTGATTCTGTTATTTCAGACACAGATTGACACTGAGCAGTAGCGCAGTGCAACAGTGAGGTATATCGATGTTGATGTATAAGTTTTGGAGCTAAGCAATGAAATCCTATGTTGAGATCGGGCTGGAATCGGCGATGTTATTAATCAATCACGGGCCGGTGGTTCTGGTTTCGACCAAAGATGAGAAAGGCGGTTACGATATTGCGCCGGTGGCCTGGAACTGTCCGCTTGGGAAGAATCCGCCAAGACTTTTGATAGTGGTTGGTAAGAGACATAGGACGTGTGAGAATATAACAGCTGCCGGGGAGTTTATTATTTGTGTGCCACACGTTTCACAGGCGGAAATGGTACGAGAGACCGGTTCAGTATCCGGCAGAGAAATTGACAAGTTCGACAGTATGAACATAGAAGCGTTTGCCGGCAGTAGTGTTGATGCGATGATTCCGGAGGGATGTGTAGGTTATCTTGAATGCAAGGTTGAGGAGGTTATTGACGGGGGTCACGTTGATATTGTTGCAGCAGAGGTGTTGCGGGCTGTTGTAGATAAAGAGGCGTTCGATGGACGATTGCTTGTGGAAAAGGAGGCGGGGAAAACGATTCATCATCTTGGCGACAAGATTTTCGCTGTGCCCTCGGATGAGGTTCTCGATACTTGACGCCGGCTTAAACGCCGGCTTGGTAAATGGTTTGACTTTTATTATTGATTTACCATAATGGCCGACTATGCATATTATCAATACAGTTATTCCGGTTTTTCTGGTAATTGCACTTGGGGCGTATCTGCGAAAGAGGGAGTTTTTCACTGCGGAGTTCGTTAGTGGTCTGAATCGGCTGGTTTACTGGATAGGTTTGCCTTGCTTATTGTTTTATAAGATATCCTCTGCGCCATACGATTTTCAAAGGGCGTGGGAGACGTATGTGGCTGTTCTGGCCGGGACGTTTGCGTGCATTGCAGCCGGTTATGTACTTTCGTTTTTTCTTCGGCTTTCAAGTGTTGATACGGGCACTTTCGTCCAGGGAGTCTTTCGCGGCAATCTGCTTTATATAGGCATACCTGTAATTGTTTACAGTTTCACAAACAGCAGCGGCTTCGATGCAGCTAAGATGGAGACGACAGCTATTTTGGTGCTGGCGTTGATGGTTCCGGTCTATAATATAACGGCGGTGATTGTGCTTTTGGTCGGCAGGCATAAAATTGACCGATATGTACCTGTTAAAATCATCCGTGAGATAGTAACGAACCCAATTTTGATTTCGTCAGTGCTCGGTATTTTGTATTCAATTTTTTTTGCGGAATTACCATTGGTGGTGTCTCGAAGTTGTAAGGCGATAGGCCAGATAGCTCTTCCTCTTGCATTGTTTGGGGTTGGTTCGGCTCTTGTTCGTGAGAAGGTTGCAGGTCGATGGACGCCGGTAGTGACAGCATCATTGGTTAAGATTCTTCTGGCACCGGTTGTTGGCTGGCTGGTAGCGGAGATGATTGGCCTTGGGGCCGGAGAGACGCGAATAGCGCTTTTGTTTTTAGCCTGTCCTACTGCTACGGTCTCCTACATATTTGCTGTGCAATTTGGTGGTGAAAAACAACTTGCTGCCGTGCTGGTTGTTGTCAGTACGGTCCTGTCGATACTGTCGTTGAGTTTTGTTGTTGGTTTTTTTTAAGAGGGTTTATCCTCTTGAGAATCTTTTTGCGAGGCAGACCACGAACAGAGCCATCAGGAATCCACCTGTTATTGCCTCGGCCATTGCCAATTGTCGGCAGAGGCCATCTGCGGAAGGGTATAAGTCGCCGTAACCAAGCGTGGTAAAGGTTGTGACGCTAAAATAGAGGCTTTGTGTGAAGGAAGGTACTATTTGGCCGTCTCGATAGATTAGTGCGGCTGGTTGTGAATAGAAAATTGCACAGATAATAATGACAAGAGCACTTGCGAGCAGTACCCTAACGGGTCTTTCGCCGTAACCGAAGAGCAGTTTTCCGAAGATAAGTTCCGGCAGTAACCGTATGGCGGAGATTATTCGAGTGACTTTTGCTGCTGTCGAGAGGTTGTCGTAGTTTAGGCCTCTGAATTTTTGCCACAGGCGTGCGCATCGTTCGTTATAAAAACATTCTCCTGCAAGTTGGTAGTATCCGGCTTCCTGAGCTGACTGTTTGACAAAACGCCAGAAGCTTTCGTCTTCACCGAAGCGTCGGCGGGCAAAGAAGACGTTGTCATAGACGGGCACGGCCCTGCTTGATGAATAGACGCCGCCGAAATCAATCTGGCCCAGGAATTTAGTTCCTGAGAAGTTAGCCCCCTTGGCGAAAAGAGTATTGGCGAATCTGGCTGAAGAATGAAAGACGGCGTTTCCGAGTAGGCAGTATCCATTGAAGACGGTTGTTCTGAATTTTGCATCGTTTTTGAAGCAGGCATTTTTGAAAGTTGCGACGCCGTCAAATGAGCAGCCGTCAAAACCTGCAGTTTCGCAGAAACCGGCGTTGCGGAACCTGGCTTGTCCTTTGAAAGTTGAACTGTTGAAAATGACATCAGCTTCAAATTTGACCGTGACACTGTCGGGCTCTGACCAGGGGCCTGCAAAAACGACGTTTTCCTCGAAGGTGCATTTGTCAAAAACGAGCGGTTGAGAGAAGGTGAGCGTTTTGTGGTCATTTTTTTCGTGAAAGGTGAGCTTTTCGGTATGGAACTTTTCAGCGGGGTCAAAAAGACGGTTAATGTCAAGTACCCCTGTTATGATGCACTGGTTGAGCAGGATTTGCTCCTGGTCTGCAAGGGCTGTTAGAAGCTGGCTTGCTGAGACGTTTTGTTTTTCTCTTTGGAAGGCCATTTATATTTTAATTTTCAAAAACAGGGATTATTCAAGGTCTTGCTTTTGTAGAAGTTCAATAATTTCAGCTTTTGTTGGGAGGGCTTCAATTGAGCCGAACTTTGTGCAAACTAAGGCTCCGGCGGCAGAAGCGAATTTTACCGCTTCTTTTAAATCATCTTTTACGGCGCAATAGGCTGCCAAAGCGCCAGCAAAGGCGTCTCCTCTTGCGGTTTGGTCGACGAGTTCAACGTCAAAAGCGTCGATGTGGTCGGCACTTTGTCTATCCACAACCATACACCCGCGTTTTCCCATAGTTATGACGGCGGCATTGGCGCCGCGAGCGATGAGGTCAGAGCCGATAAGCTTGGCGTCGTGAATGTTTGCGGTGGATATTTCTGTGATGTCGGCGGCCTCACAGAGATTTGGTATGAGAATATCAGCAGAAAAGTAATCGATAGGCAAATCACTTTTCCGGCTGCCTGTCCGAGAAGACTCTATCGGTCTGGCGGGGTTTAGAATAACCTTTGTACCATGCACTTTTGCGGAGCGAATGGCGGTTGCGATGGTATCATGAGGTAATTGGCCGTGAATTAGACAGATATTGGCGTCTGAGATAATCTGCTCTGCGTTGTTGATGTCCTTCGGGCTTAAGGCGACGTTTGCACCGGTGTATGTACAGGCGGCGTTTTCACCGGAGGCGTTGACCATTGTAACAACGATGCCAGTATTCTTTGCCTCGGCGGTATAAACAAAATCGGTTTCGACATTGAACTCGGCGAGGTTCGCTTTTACCAGTTGGCCGAAAGGTCCTCCCCCGACCTTGCAGATAAGATGCACCCTGCAGCCACAGAGGGCGGCTTCTGCGGCCTGAATCGGGCCAGGGCCGGTAATGGTGTATGAAAATGCAGAGCCGGCAACGCTTTGGCCAGGGGATGGTATTTGGCTGCATTTAATAACCATATCGACATATGTGCCGCCGACTACGACTACCTTAGGAATCTCTGCTGCCATATTTTTGTCCCCAAAATCCTTTTTGCTGTTTGACAAGTATAACGTGGTTTATTTTCAAATGCAAAACTTTTTTTATTTCTTCAGAACGAGTGATTATTTCGTGAATCCAAGCTTGATTTGCACAAATGGCAAGAGTGTGGATTAGTGATTTGCTTTTTTCAAGTGAGAAGTCTGGATTTTCTGGTGGTGGAGCCAGTGCTCTATTACTAAAAGGATGTATTTGATTTGTTTTTTTGTAAGTGGGCGTCCCTGGGGGATGTTGTGCCATTTTTTCAGGCACTTTCTGCAGCAGGTTGCGGTGGCGTGCTGGGCGATAAAAACGGGGTGGTTTTTGGTTGGCGTTTGCCTGCCATCATTGGGTGGGGCGGCAGGAGCTAATCGGGCTGTAATAAGCTCATAGGCGTGCTCAAGTATTGTCGGCAGAGACTTTTGCCTGATATACATGGTTTCTTTTTCGCCGAGTTTGAAGCGGCAACGGAATTTTGACCTGCTCAGAGCAGCAAAAAGCTCATAAATATCGCGCATAAAGCTATTATACGATGGCGGGCGGAAGACATTCAAGGCTGAAGAGCCAAGATTCAAGAGATTTTCAGATAGATTTGACCTCAGGTAAGTTTTGTGAATGGTGAATATTGCAAAAATTTTGTAAAAAAAATTACAAAAAGCTTGACTTTGTTGCATATTATGTTAAAATATGCCTCATGTTAAGTAAATACTGAACAACGATAGAGGATTATAGAGAATCTTGAGTTTTGAATTTTCAGTCGCGGATTAACCCAGATTGGGCTTTGGTGGATTATGGCGGTAGGGAATATTTTACGTTCAGGCAGCGGAAAGACAGTTTTCCAGAAGTCCGATAATCAGCAAAGAAACGAAGTTAAAGCTATAAATAAGAACAGCCTTAAATGGGGCGGTCGGTTGCAGCTTAAGCGGAAGTAAATTAAGCCAGTAAGGGGGATTAATTATGGAGAGGATTCATAAGAACATTTCACAGAGTGCGCCAGAAGCCAAAAATGACTATCGCAAGAGGATAGATTTGCTGCGCAGCAGAGTGAGTTTGCTTAGCGGGAAAGACAAACTGCTGATGACAATGTACCTTGAAAACGGCAATACATTTTATCAGATGGCCAAGCTCCTCGGCGTCAACGAGGTAACCGTAGCCCGCAGGATTCATAAAATTGTAAACCGGCTCATTGACGGTGAATATATAGTCTGCCTTCGGAACCGTGACAAGTTTACGGGAAGAGAAATGGATATTGCAAAAGCGCACTTTCTGATGGGGCTGTCGATAAGGAAAATAGCTGTAAAACACCACACGAGCACCTACCGCATTCGGGGTACCTTGAAAAAGGTCCAGGAGCTCGTTGAGTTAGTCAACTCAGATAAAAAATCAAATCAGAAGAAACAAACAGCTTAGTTTTTGAAGAGAAGCACTTATGCCGACATACAACGTATCGAAGAGTTTTGTGAGCCGATGTACAGTCACCAAGAAGGCAGCATCGGTGATGAGGATGTTCGGGCTGACGGTGGAGCGTCTGAGCGAATCTGCTGTTACTTATAAATGCCGACTTGAGATTAATGATGGCGACATTGTATATATCACGGGCCCCAGCGGTGCGGGAAAAAGTGTTCTGCTGAGGGAGCTGGAGAAGGCTGTGCCGGTTTTGGAAAGAATCAATCTTGACGAAATTGAGCTACCGGTAGAGAAGGCCTTAGTTGATTGTATTGAGGGGGATTTTTTATCGGCACTGAAACTGCTGAGCACGGCAGGTTTGAATGATGTTTTTTGCGTTTTGAATCAGCCGGCGAATCTTAGCGATGGGCAGAAGTACCGTTTTCGGTTAGCGGCGGCTTTGGCGTCGGGCAAGAGGTTTATTTTCGCAGATGAGTTCTGTACAAGTCTCGACCGTATTACTGCGGCGGTGATTGCATACAACATCCAGCGGTATGCAAAGCGCAACAAAGTGACATTTATATTAGCTTCGAGTCATGAAGATATTTTGTTGGATTTGTCGCCGGATGTGCTTGTTGTTAAAGAACTATCCGCTCCGGCCGAGGTGGTTTATAAGTCGAGACTTGATGCTTAATTTTTCGGATTTGAAATGTGAAAATATAAGGATGCGAAGGTGCAGTGTAGTTAAAAATTTAAGTATTGTTTCCGGAGGTATTGTGGACTATAAACGGCTGGCCTGCTATCACTACCGTGAGAGTCGGCTTGGGCCATTTGTTGCTGTTTTTGCGCTTCGGGGGGCGAGAGAAACTGTGGGTGTCATCGTCTATGCGATGCCCATCGGTGGATTGGAACTTCGCAATGCTGCTACGGGTGATGTATTTGTCGGCTTCGATAAGAAAACGCAAATGGCGCTTATCAATAGGAATATACGCTATATCAGCAGAGTAATAATCAAGCCGAGATACCGTGGTCTGGGGCTTGCCAGCCGGCTGGTACGCGAGACAATGGCAAAAATGAACGTTCCTATTGTCGAGGCAATGGCGGTGATGGGAATGGTAAATCCGTTCTTTGAAAAGGCGGGGATGAGAGCTTATACGGCGCCGATGCCGAGGCGATGTGTGCAGATGACAGAGGCCCTTAGTGTTGTTGGTATTGAAACAAATGAACTGGTCGATACAAAAGGAGTCCAGCAGAAAATCGGTGACCTCAAAAAACCAGCATCAGATTTTATCGAGCTTGAGAGCACGAAGTTTCTTCAAAGTTACGGCAGAAGAGGAAAGATGTTGGCCGGGCTTGAGAGGACAAGATTCGTATTAAGCAAGCTGACATTCAGGCCGGTTTATTACATCTGGTTCAACAAGGAAATGATTGGAGGGATTGATTATGACAAATTCGATTCATTCAATAGCGCTTGATAAGTTAGTTGCCCATCCCGGCAATGCCAACAGGATGAGCGGTGACAAATTCGGCAAGCTGGTTCGTAATATTGAGCGGACGGGTCGATATGAGCCGTTAGTAGTTCGGCCACATCCTGCAAAGGCAGGCTTCTTTGAGATAATCAACGGTCATCATCGCAGTAAAGCTTTGGCTAAACTTGGTCGAGAGCGGGCTGATTGTGTAGTCTGGGATGTTGACGATGCCCAGGTTGATATTCTGCTGGCTACGCTCAATCGTTTGGTGGGCAGCGACCAATTGGAGAAGAAGTTGGCACTACTGGGGCGCCTGAGAAGAGAAATGGACACTGCTGAATTGAGTAAGTTTCTGCCGTATACGAAAAAACAGATTGAGAAGCTGGCGGGGTTTAAGATACCGAATGCGGCGGTAAAGATAAACGCAACCAGCTTTGCAAATCCGGTGGTGTTCTTTGTAAACGATATGCAGCAGGAAACGATAGAGAATGCACTATCGTTCGCAGAGCAAAAGGGGAAAACAAAAGCTGCAAGACGGGCTGCGGCTCTGGCTCAAATAGCCGGAGACTTCCTCAACCATTCAAAATTTAATTCGAGGAC
>CAYXPG010000097.1:0-1816 GCA_964467205.1 uncultured Pirellulales bacterium
TCGTGCTCAGCGAGCCGACATCGACACCCAGGTATGCATCAATCGGCTGGGTCGCCTCTGTGAGCAGATGTTCGTAAACGGGGCTTTTGGGCGGAGGCAGAGTGGGCTTTTTCAAAGGCTCTCTTCGCGGGGCACTTTGCAAAGCAGAGCCTTTTTGCGCAAGGTGGGCATCAATTTTGTCAAGCTGGATTTGTCCGTCAACTCGACTGGAAGCCTTTCTTTTAGCAATCAAAACAGCCCCGATAGCGCCTGTAAAAAAGTGTTTCTCCGGCACGAGCAGCTGGCCTTGTGGCAGGTCAAAGACCTGTTCGAGCGCCCTGACGACACCGATATTGGCCGCCACACCGCCTGTGAAGATAATTGGTTTTAAAAACTCTCTGCCGCAGCCCAGGTTGCTTTTTAAGTTCCTTGCCAGAGCGAGACACAGACCGGCAATGATATCGCAGTTTGGGGTGGCCTGCTGCTGAAGGTGAATCATATCACTCTTTGCGAAGACGGAGCACCGTCCTGCCATTCTTGGTACGGTTTTACTCTGAATGGCTAATTGACCGAACTCATCTTCAATATTTATACCGAGTCTCTGTGCCTGCTGGTCGAGAAACGAGCCGGTACCAGCGGCACAAACGGTGTTCAGCGCAAAGTCACGCATTCCTATTCGGCCCTTTTCTGCCGTGAGGAAGATGAGCTTGCTGTCCTGGCCTCCCATTTCTATTATCGTCGCCTGCTGAAGGTGAGGGTAAATTTGGTATATTGCGGCTGCCTGAGCCGGGACCTCGTTGACAAACGGGATATCCAGTAATTTAGCAAATAAGCGGCCTGCCGAACCGGTTGCCGCTGCCAGAGCAATCCGGGGCGGGCGGACACGTTTTAGAATCTCGTTAAGTTGTGAGTATGCTGTATCTATGGGTCTTCCCAAGGTACGCCGGTAACTGCTGAAGATTACCTCGGAAGCATCATTAAGCACAACCACATCACTACTCGTCGAGCCGATGTCAATACCGAGATAGAGCTTTTGTTCGCTGCGTAAGGGCTCAAGGCGATGTTGCTGCGGCTGCCCCGTTGAAACCCTTCCAGCTGGCGTCGTGTTGTTCATCTTTAACCACCTAATATTTTCTGCATATCACTTCGGCTCAATAATATATCTTATTTTGCTCTGTACAGCAAGTATTGTGTTCTGCCTAATCATTTTTAATCCGGCTTTCATCCGACAGGCCTTTTTTGCTTTTTAAGAGTACTGCATCGGTGCAAATGCCGGAATGCAAATCGGCCCTATTCAGTCATCTCCTGCCTCTGTGAAAAGGTTGTTATTAAAACCGCTAAATTTAGCAGGCATCTTCAAACTAAATCTACAGAGGCCAATTTATGTGAATTTAAGTATGGAAAAAACAGGGAATCTAACAGCTTTTCCACAATAGAAAACCTGCCGGCAACCCTTCTTAAGTGTATGCTACTAAGTCAGTTGGCTACGAAACCTAATACAGAATATAACAATATAACTCTCTATATGACAAATAATACTATATTTTCTTTCTATATATTATATTTATAACACTTCTTTTTGTATTGTGCCTTGGTTTGAGTATGTGGTTTTGAGCTTCCTTTTCCATTCCTTATCGTTTTTTTTTTGGGGGGGGGTAAGATTACAAGTATGTCATAGGAGAGGGGTAATTTCAGGGTGTATAATTAAAATAACTCGGCTACTTCATGTAGCGAATGGGGGTATAAGCTAAGATTAGTTGGTCACGTAGAGAGGGTTTTTTACTAAAAAAGGTTGCAGGTGCCTTAGCTTTAGTGTAAATTACATGCCGGCGAAGGA
>CAYXPG010000097.1:1916-7261 GCA_964467205.1 uncultured Pirellulales bacterium
CTAAAAAAGGTTGCAGGTGCCTTAGCTTTAGTGTAAATTACATGCCGGCGAAGGATGGTAAAGATGAGAAGAAAAAGTGGTGTTTTGTCAGGTTATGAGTGATGTTTTCGACATTTAAGTGTAGAGGGTAATTATGAAAGCGAATTTTAATAGAGCAGCTCTTTCTGATGTGTTGGGCCTGCTTACGTTTGTGGTACCGGGCCGGACGCCAAAACCGATATTACAGTGTCTGCGAATCACGGCCGGCGAAAAGGACGTACGAATCTGTGCGACCGACCTTGAGGTTGGTGTTAACTGTCTGGTCTGCGAGGTTCAGGTGGAGCAGAGTGGAGAGATAGTAGTTCCGGCAGATAGGCTGGCGGCGGTTGTGCGTGAAAGTACTGATGATATTCTTTTAATAGAGGCAGAGGAGGGGGTGTGTAAGATTACAGGTGCTGATAGTCACTTTACGATTTACGGCCAGGAGGCGGAGCAGTATCCGCAAGTGCCGGAATTTGAAGGTGCTGCGGACATAGAAATCGGACTCGGTAACCTGCAGGAGGGCATAGAGCTGTGTTTATTTGCGACGGCGAAAGAGAGTACGCGCTATGCATTAAACGGTGTTCTCTGGGAGATGAAGGGTAAGAAGCTGTTATTGGTTGCCACCGACGGCAGGAGGCTGGCCCGCAGCAGGGTCAATCTTGCCGCTTCGCCGAGCAAAGAAGTTACGCAAACAAAGATAATTGTGCCGGCAAAGGCGATGGGTCTTCTGGATAAAATAGGTGGAAGTGATGAGGACATGGTATCGATTAAGCTTGTCGATAACCAGGTATTAATGAGTTGTGCAAATGTCGTAGTGAGCTCAAACCTTGTGGAGGGCAATTTCCCGAAATATGAGGATATAATCCCCACCGACTACGATAAGAAACTGACATTGTCAAGAGATGCAACCCTGAGCGCGGTCCGCCGGGCGGCGCTTCTGACGAGCGATGAGTCGAGGGGGATTAAGCTTGCTGTCGGAGATGACAGGCTGGTTTTCTCAAGCAGGGCCCCTGAGGCAGGAGATGCCCGGATAGAGATGAGTGTTAAGTATAAGGGTGAGCCAATTGAGATTGGGTTTAACCCACAGTTTCTCATAGATGCTCTGCGTGTTGTCAGGGAGCCGGAGTTTGAACTGGAGTTTGGCCAGCAGGACCGGCCGGGCCTGATGAAAAGCGGGCAAAACTTTTTGTATGTTTTGATGCCTGTCAGTCTGGGGTAGCCGACGGCACAACGTAGAAGCAAAGGCAGGATGTGAGAAGTGTCATGGAAGAAGGTGGGCAATTGCGAAGTATCAGACAGCGGCGAAGCAGGGCAAAATCGAAAGGGACCCAGAGGCTGGGAGAGATTTTAATTGAACTTATGGACGGACAGGTTTCACCGCGACAGGCGAGGTTCGGCCCTGTAGTTGAGCTTTGGGGAGAGCTTTTGCCGGTGGAGCTTGCGTGTCATTGCAGAATCACGGGGCTTATCGGCGGACAACTGAAGGTGGCGGTTGACTCGCCATCGTATATGCATGAGCTGCGTTTGTGCAGCGTGGAGCTTCTTGAGGAGCTGCAGCAAAGATGCCCGCGAGCGAGAATAGAGAGAATTAAAATTGTGGCCGGTTAGTCGGTTATGAAAGAGCATAGATACGATGCGAGCAAGATAAAGATATTAGGGGGCCTGGAGGCGGTGCGCAAGCGGCCGGATATGTACATCGGCGACCGCGGCAGCGGCGGGCTGCATCATCTGGTTTATGAAGTGCTGGATAATTCAATCGATGAGGCGCTTGCCGGCTTCTGTGACAACGTGACAGTTCACATTCAGGCCGACGGCAGCTGCTCGGTTGAGGACAACGGGCGGGGAATACCGGTTGAGAAGCACAAAGAGGCGGGCATCAGCGCTCTGGAGGTGGTGCTGACAACTCTTCACTCGGGGGGAAAGTTCGACAGTGACAGTTATAAGGTCGCAGGAGGGCTGCACGGGGTAGGTGTCAGCGTTGTAAATGCACTCAGTGAGTGGCTCGAAGCCGATGTGTACCGTGACGGCAAGCATTATCATTTGGAGTGTGCAAGAGGGCCTGCCAAAGAACACATCAAAGAGATTGGTCCGACAGACAAGCGCGGAACAAAAATAACGTTCAAGGCCGACGAGGAGATATTCGGCGATTCGGAGTTCGAATATGAAACGCTGTTAAAGCGAATCCGGGAGATGGCGTACCTGAGTGCCGGGCTGCAGATTAGCTTCAGAGACGACAGGGAAAACAAAAAAGAAGTGTTCAAGTTTGATGACGGCATCAAGGCGTTTGTCAGGTATCTGAATGAGGGCAAAGAGACGCTGCATGGAGACGTGATATACTTTGCCAGGGAAGATACTGCGGCGATGCTTAGCTGTGAGATAGCTATGCAGTACAGCACCGGCTATACGGAGAACGTGCTGGTTTTTGCCAATAACATACGTAATATTGACGGCGGCACCCATCTTTCGGGATTTAGGACGGCACTCACACGGACGATGAATTATTACGCCAAGAGCAATAATTTGCTTAAGAACGGCCAGGCGACCACGGGAGATGACCTTAGGGAAGGATTGACGGCGATAGTGGCGGTGAAGCTTGCAGAACCTCATTTCGAGGCACAGACGAAAGTTCGGCTGACTAATCCGGAGGTGGGCAGTTTTGTTGAGACGACAGTTAACGAGCAGCTTACTCACTTTTTGGAGGAGCATCCTGCAGAGGCGAAACGGATTTTGAACAAAGCGATTCAGGCTGCTGCTGCCAGAGAGGCGGCGCGGAAGGCGCGTGAGTTGACCAGGCGAAAGGGCGCTCTGGGCAGCTCGAATCTGCCGGGGAAATTGTGGGATTGCGCCAGCAGAGAAAAGACGGGCACGGAGATATTTATCGTGGAGGGCGACTCGGCGGGCGGCTCGGCAAAGGCCGGCAGAGACAGGAATATTCAGGCGATACTGCCTTTGAAGGGCAAGATACTGAATGTTGAGAAGGCACGGCTTGAGAAGATGCTCGCACACGACGAAATCCGGACCATCATCAGCGCATTGGGAACGGGTATTGGTACCGATGAATTCGATTTGGAAAAGTGCAGGTATGGCAAAGTAATATTGATGACGGATGCCGACATTGATGGTGCGCATATACGGACGCTGCTTCTGACATTTTTCTTCAGACAGATGCAGCAACTGTTTCAAAAAGAGATGATTTATATTGCCCAGCCGCCTTTGTACGAAATTAAGGTCAAGGGGAAACGAAAATCCGAGTATGTCCTAAGCGAAGGTCAGATGCACAGGCGTATGATTACGCGCGGCCTGGAAGGAACAGAACTTGTTATAAGAGACGGTGACAAGAAACAGAAGGTTGCGGACAAGCAGCTTGCGTACCTTGTAAAAGAGCTTGCTGATGCCGAGCGCATTATAGCGGTGCTCGGCAGGCGGGGGATTGAGTTTGCCGAGTTTGTGCAGGCGTATTATAACGGCAAAGAGCTTCCGAGCTTCCGTGTTTGTGTGGATGGGCAGGAGGAGGTTTACTATGAAAGGTCGGAGTATGATAAACGGCTGAGTGAGCTGGAGGAGCGCATCAAGGCACTGGTCGAATCCGAGAGTGAGGAGTTGATTGTTACTGAAGAGCTTCGTGAGGTTACCCGGATAAACAAGATAAATGAAGGTCTCAAAGAAAAATTCAATCTGGAGATGGGGGATTTTCTGCTAAAGTCAGCCAAGAGTGTTTCCGGTGAAGCTCTGCCGACCAAGTTCCAATTGATTAACGGCGAGGACAAACACGATGTTGCATCGCTGGGGGATATCTGTTTGACGACACGACTGATTGGGGGCAAGGGAGTTGAGATGAAGCGGTTCAAAGGTCTTGGTGAGATGAACGCTGAGCAGTTGTGGGAGACGACGATGAACCCTGCTACGCGGACGCTGCTGCAGGTCAAGATTGACGATGCCGGCGAGGCGGACAGGCTCTTTAGCATATTGATGGGCGGCGATGTGGAGGAGCGGCGAAACTTTATCCGTGACCATGCCCTCGAAGTGCAAAACCTCGATGTTTGATTTTGTATTGATTGTGTACAGCAGTTCACTGGAATGGATTTGATTGTTGGTATTGCCCAAAAGCGCACAAGGAATGGTTAACTAAGCGAAGGGGGGTTATTTTTTAATAAAAAAGTTAAAAATTTTACTTGCAAAGGATTGGGTAGTGCTGCAAAATAACGGCATTCGGAAATGGATGAGTTGCGTCAGGACCAAATAGTGGAATAAGTTGCAATGACCGAAACCATTTTAAGAATGGAGGCGAGAAATGACTGGTAAACAGAGGGGAAGCTCGAGGACAATAAGTAACGTTTTGCAGCCTGTGTTTGTTGGTACGGCTTTTTTGGTTTTTGCGTTGCTGTTTGTCGGCTGTGACTCGGCAGGTAGAGGCGGCGGGGCAAAAGTCGATAAAGTTCTCAGGACGCCGGCAGAGGAGAAGAAAGCCAGGTTGCTGCGTCAGCTCGACCACAAATTCGAAAATCCTGATGCGCATTTCGAGCTGGGTCAGTTGTATCAGGCCGACGGATTGTGGGCCAAGGCCGAGCACGAATATAATACTGCTTTGAGTTTTGAGCCTGCTCACAGAAGGGCACAGGCCGCGATGGTAAAGGTATTGAGTAAGAGTGGTGATGCGAACAGAGCGGAGTTGTCAGCCGACATCTATATGAATCAGGTTAGCGCATCGGCAGAAGAGTCGGCACTATTGGCACTGGCGTTTCAGGAGCAGGGGCTTGACGAATATGCCTTGAGCTGCTGGCGGCAGGGACTCCATTTGGCGCCGAATTCGGCCAATATTAACAGGCAAATCGGCTACTATTATCTCAGTAAGGGCAATAAGGAACAGGCGTTGGATTATTTGAGCAGGAGTTTTCAGCTTAATCCCAATCAGCCGGAAGTTGCCGGTGAGCTTGGCCGACTCGGTGTGGCGATAAAAATACCGCGAAAAACCGAAAAGAGTACGAAGAAGCTGGATAAAATCATAGACCAGCCCAGAAAGTAGTTAAATTAGCGATAATTTTTGGTAGATTTTTCTATAGCCCTGTAGTGAAAGGATTCACTGCGGGGTTTTTTATTGGCTCAGATTTCGCAGGTCAACAGAATTTTAGAACTGAAATTATATAGATTTTTGGAAAAATTGGGGTTTTTTCAGGTTTTTTTCTTGAGGGATATTGGTTTTTGGGCAAAAAACGGGGGTTGGTATGTCAATTTGTAGGGTTTGGGCTGTATAGGTAAAAATAAAACGTTCGAAAACGTTCGAAAACGTTTGAAAACTAATACAAAACGTTCGAAAATTGATGTGA
>CAYXPG010000098.1:0-7132 GCA_964467205.1 uncultured Pirellulales bacterium
CACGTTGACGCCACCTGTATGTGGATGGTCAAGAACCCCGAATGGTTCGACGTGATTGTTACCGGCAATATGTTCGGTGATATCATCACCGACCTCGGCGCAATGATCCAGGGCGGTATGGGCATCGCAGCGGGCGCAAATATCAACCCTGAGGGCATTGGTATGTTCGAGCCTATCGGGGGCAGCGCCCCGAAATATACCGGCAAAGGCGTTATTTGCCCATTGGCGGCGATTTATGCGACACAGATGATGCTCAACACACTCGGTGAAGAAAAGGCCGCCGACGCCGTTGAAAAGGCCGTGATATTCGTAACCGCCAACAAGATAAAATCCTTGCAGGCCGGCAAAATGGGCTATTCCACCAGCGGGGTAGGTGACCTCGTAGCCGAAAAAATCACAGAATAAAAAATGCTTAACCGCGGTTAGTTTATTTAACGATGCCGGCGAATTTAACACCTGAATATTTCAAGGCTGAAAAGTGGTTTCGCAGTGCTGCGACCAATGACGAGAAAATCCTTGCGCTCGAGCAGATGCTTCGGGTAATGCCGAAGCACAAAGGCACCGACCATATGCGTGCCGACCTTCGGCGCAAGCTGAGCAAACTAAAGGAAGCACCAACAAAGAAGGCCGGCGGCAAACACGCTGACATCTTCCACGTACCGCAAGGCGGCTGCGGCCAGATTGTGCTTTTGGGTACGCCAAACAGCGGCAAAAGCGCCATCGTCGCCGCCCTGACCAATGCGAAAGTCAACGTCGCTGATTTTCCATTCGCAACCGGTGCGCCTGTGCCGGGAATGGTAACATTCGAGGATGTTCAAATTCAACTTGTCGATATGCCCCCTGTAACAGCCGACTACAGCGCCCCGGGACAGGTCGGAACATATCGCAACTGCGATTTGATTGCGATTGTCATCGACCTCTCAGCCGACGTCACGGAACAAATGAACATCTGCCTGGACTTCTTAGAGTCACGAAGTCTGCTTATCGATGAGCAAACAGGAGCGGTGGATGCAAACGGCAACGTTCTCGGCAAAAGGACCTTTTGCATCTGCACCAAATCCGACATCGCAAAAGACGGCGCCATTGATGCGCTCAGACAATCCAACAGGTGCGACTTTGAATTTGTCGAAATCTCAACGGCAACCGGTACGGGTATCGAGGAGCTTTCTGCAGCGCTCTTTCGCTTGCTAAAAATCATACGCATTTACGCCAAGCCGCCCGGCAAAAAGCCGGATATGAACGAGCCATTCACACTGCCGGCCGGCTCTACCGTTATGGACCTGGCCACCGCCATCCACCGCCAGCTGGCTGAAAAACTCCGGTTCGCAAGAATCTGGGGCACCGGCGTCTATGACGGCCAGAACGCACAGAGAAACCATGTCCTGAACGACAAGGACATCATTGAATTGCATTTCTCCTGATTTTTAACTACAATACTGCCCGCAAAAACAAATAAACGCTTTTCAAGAAAGGTCAGCACAAACTATGGAATGCAAAAAAGAGCAGAACCTGAAAAACTGCAACTGCACATATCCCTGCGACAAAAAAGGGGTATGCTGTGATTGTATAAGATACCATCTGGCTATTAAGGAGCTGCCCGGCTGCTGTTTCCCTGATAATGTCGAGAAAACCTACGACCGCAGCTTCGGCGCCTTCGCCAAGGCCTGGAATTTGTAAAACTTCTAATGGTGCTTTGCCTTAGTTCAATTGGGTGATTGGCACTACAGCCGATTCGCCGTTTTTTGCGGTTATCTTTTTGGTTTTTCTAATGCATCGTGGAGAAGGTCTTTGGCCTTTGTATAGTCCGGCTGGATTTCGAGGGCCTTTCGGTACTGCACTATCGCCTCGGCAAGTTTGCCCTGCTGTTGAAGAAGAATACCCACGTTGCAAAACATTTCCACATCAGCCGGGCGGGCGGCAAGTACCTTTCTAAACTGCTTAATAGCTTCATCGTTTTTGCCAAGGCCGGCCAGTGCCAGTCCCAATCGGCCGTGAACAATTATATCGTCGGGCTTGACTTCAAGAGCTTTTTCGTAAAGCTGGACCGCCTCTTCATACCGTTCCTGCTCGGCCAGTAGATATGCAAGATTGCTCAGAATATCGACGTTCCGTGGTCGAGTCTGAAGCGCCAGGCGGTATTCGCTGATAGCTTCATCGTTTTTGCCCTGCGTGGCCAGGACCCGTGCCAGATTATAATGGATCTGTGAAAACTTGGGCCTTAATTCCAAAGCTTTTCGAAAATGCTCAATCGCATCGTCGCTTCTTCCGACGTTATGAAGTACATTGCCGAGATTGTTGTGGACCTCGGGAGAATACGGGTTTATTTCCAGCGACTTATTAAAATGTTCGATGGCTTCTTCGGTTTCGCCCCGTTCGTCGAGAAAATTACCGAGGTTATTATGCAGCACGGTAACATTAGGCGCCAGTTTAATCATATATCTGTGCAGACTCACGCTGTCGCGCCAATGAACAAGATAACTTCGTGTGGCGGTGATTTCCGCCGCTGCCAGGCAGGCTATTACCGCCAAAGCAACGATGCACCGCCGTGACAATTTTTCTGTCCAGCCGCGGCAAAGCCAGGCCACAGCACCACACAAAGGTAAAAACAAACCCATTATAGGAATATAAGCGTGCCTATCGGCGGCGATAACCGGATGAAAGCCGATGACACCCAACGTAGGGAAAATTGCCAAAAAGAAGAACAGCCAGCCAGTCACCAAAGAGCGAGTCCATCGCAGAGAAACCAGTAATATAACGGACAATACCGCCGTGCCGATTACGCCAGCAAGAACGTTCGGATGGCCAAGAGCAAACGGCGATGGGAAAGGATAATAGCCCGACAGGCCGACAGGCCAGGTGAACCTTTGCAGATAGAAAACGATATTGTGACAGATTATAAGCAGAATATGCACCAGGCCGTGTTCGGCCGGCATCGTTACCGAAGAGGTGTTCTTCTGGGAAAGAAATGTAATAATCGCCGCTATAACGGCGACGACGAAAAAGGGAATCTTGCGGATAATGGTTTTTTTACTGAGCCGGTTTAACGGCCAATAGTCCAGCAGTATCATCAGAAGCGGAACCGGCGTGCTGCTTGGTTTTGACATCAGCGCCAATATGAAAAACACCATAGAAAGCAGATAACTTTGCCAACTCTGTGTGCGGCTGAAGCGTACGTAAAAAATCAGACACCATAGAACAAAAAAGGCGGCCAGCAGGGTCTTGCGCTCGGACAGCCAGGGAATCGACTCGATAGTCAGCGGGTGAACCCCGAAGAGCAGGCCGACCGTAACAGCAGCCAGCGAGTTACCAAAAAGCAGGTATAAAAAAACAATTATTAAAAGAGTATTGGCCAGATGCAGGGTAAGCGAAGTTATGTGGAAGGGCCTTAGATTATCGAGCCTCCCTCCCATCGCATAGTCAGCCATCAGCGAGAGCATCGCCAGCGGCTGATAATACCCTCGCACGGATGAGGGATGGAGAACTTCGCATAAAAAACGACGTGCGGATTCCCAGCCCGGGTTTTGAACAAGCTGGTTCTCAAAAAGGTACTGGTCGTCATCAAATGAAAATGCCGTTGATGACAAGCTCGGCCAATGCGCCGCTAAAACAATCATGGCTGCAATACACATACCGATTAAGATTGCTTTTTTATTCGTTTTCATCTTATTGTATTTCTTCGGCACCTGCCTGAGTGTTTCTGTACATAATGAAAAGCCCGACAGCACCCGAAATAAGGTAACCAATGGGCGCGATTTTCAAAAGGGCCTTCACACTGAAAAACTGTACCACAATCATAAGAACGACATTAGCCACCGCCCAGTTACCTCCTACTATAAGTCCCATTCGCTGGCCAAGATTCGGGCCGGTGGCACGCCTGGCCATAGTAATCATCAATATGTAAGCTGATATTGCGTTAAAGCCCACTCCGAACAACACCCACACCGCCGCTCTGTTGCCTATAAGCATTAAATAGAGAAGCAGTAAAACAGGTGAAAGCAAAAGGGCCGCAATCGAACAGGACAGCTCTGACTTCTTATGGGCGACCCAGGCCCATACGAACGACCCCATCGCCCCGCCTGCACCGAACATCATCGCCGAAAAACCACCGAAAGTAAGTTCAAATCCCAACTGCTCAAGTTGTGTCGGCAGAAGCGAAGCAACAATGGTTGTGGAAATACCCGCCGGCACAGCCATTGCTATTATCGGCCAGAAAGCCGGCCCTTTACCCGTCGCTTTTGACTTATTTGCTCCGGTGGTTTTCTTTTCAACTGCCAGGCGGATTTTCAAAAAGGCAATCAACAAAACCCCGACGAGCGGACAAAGCAGCAGCCAATACAAACCCTTCAGCCCGAAACCGGAAACCAGAAGAGTTGGTACCCATCCACCAATTGCGTATCCGATGAAGCCGCCCGCCATAAAGACCGCGGTGCTTGTCGCCACCGGAATCCGGCCGAGCGAATGAATACCTCGCAGTCCTTCAGGATGTGCTATGGCTATTCCGCTGCCGCTGACTATCGCAAGCAAAATCATTAATTCAAAACCGCCTGCCTCTCTCGGCAAAACAGCCCAAAGACAAACAGCGGCGGCCAGAAACAGCCCGATATACATAAACAACGGGCGTTTCTTTTCCGAACGCATATGCCCCGTCAGCGCCTGGATGCCGTTACAGGCCAAGAGGTGCACACACAAAATAATTACGCCCGACTCGATAGTCAATATGAATTCGGCGCGTATGGCCGGCAAAATCGGCGGTGGTATAGCCGAAAATAAATCAACTATGCAGTGCACCCCGGTAAGCGCAAGCAACTGTGCCCATTGAAATACAATAATTTTTCTGCTCGAATTCAAAACAGCCTTACACCTCAAACTTTTTGCCGGTCAGCCTTTCATAGGCATCGATGTATTTGCCGCTGGTCTTTGTTACTATATCTTCGGGAAGCTCAACGCCCGGGCCGGACTTGTCAAAGTTTATACTCTCGAGGAAATTGCGTACAAACTGCTTATCGAAACTTTCCTGGTCTCTTCCGGCCTGATAAACATCGGCCGGCCAGAACCGCGACGAGTCCGGCGTCAGAACCTCATCAATCAGAATAATCCTGCCGTCAACGACACCCCACTCAAACTTGGTATCTGCCAGGATGATGCCCCTGCTCTCGGCATAGTCGCTTGCCTTTTCAAAAATCTGCATACTCATATCCCGGACATATTCGGCCCGCTCGGCGCCGAGAATCTCGGTGCACCTCTCAAAGCTGATATTTTCATCGTGCTCGCCCATTTCGGCCTTGGTGGCGGGTGTAAATATCAATTCAGGTAGTTTTTCGCACTGCTTCAGACCCGCCGGCAGCTTCTGCCCGCAGACCGCAGAGCTGCTCTGGTATTCCTTGAAGCCCGAGCCCGCCAGATACCCCCGCACCACGCACTCAATCGGCAAAACCTCGACCTTTTTAACGAGCATACTGCGACCGGTTAGCTGCTCAGCATAATTGCAGAACGGCTCAGGAAAACTGCTCAACTCATCACTTATCAGATGATGCTCAATTTCCGTGCCCAAAAAATCAAACCAGAACAGCGAAATCTGCGTCAGAACAATACCTTTGTAGGGTATGCCGTTGGCCATTACAACATCGAAGGCGCTTATCCGGTCGGTCGCCGCTATCATCAGCTTATCGCCAAGGTCGTATATGTCACGCACCTTGCCCCGCTTCGGTTCAACCCCTTCTATTTCCGTCTTCAAAATTGCTTTCATAACAACTTCCTTTTATTTTGCTCTATTGCCGAATTAACATAATCAAATACCGTCTTTTTCACCCTTTCAACATCATTGGTCTGCGGCAGAAAGCCGAGCAGCTTCTCCAAAAACCTTCGCTTTTTTATCCGCTTCAACGTCGCCGTAAAATTCACATCATAGACCCATCCCAACTGCAGCAGTTTCACATCATTGAGCGTCTTGAGCGATTTATAATCTATGCGCTCTTTGCGTAAAAGCTTTTCGATTACATCCGGCGAATAGTCCGGTTCATCCGGAAACTCCAATTCAAGCATAAAATCGGCAGGGTTGTCTGTGTACTGGGCGTAGTATTCCGTTACCACATAAAATATATCCAGCTTGTCGGCGTCGCGTATCAATTGTGAGAACAGCAGGGATTCACCATCCAAATCGCCCGGCAGCTTTCTGAGGCCGTGATATTCAATCGCACTTTCCATTATTTGTTTTTCTTTTTCGTCAACGCCGTCAAGCACTTTTTCCCGTCGAAGTACCTCTACCCCTAACAGGCTGTGGTTTATGCTCCTGACATCGTTATAAGTACGGTATTTGGCGAACTGCTCAAACCTTCCGATGTCGTGTAAAAGCGCTATCGCTTCTGCTGTTAGTTTCTGCTGCGGGGAAAGTCCGAGCTGCCGGGCCAAATAAAGCATCTCCCGGCAAACCCGCCGACTGTGCTCGTCTTTGAGTTTTATATTGGCATTGACGAACGGGTCATTCCCATAAAAGCCGGCTGTATAATCGTCAAACCAGGCCTCGAATTTGTCTAACTGTTGCTGCTCCATAATTTCCCATTTCCAAAACAAATTGACAGGATAAAACTGATTGTCGATTGCCGATTGCCGTCCTCGGGACTCCTGACGGAGAACTCAAATCGAAAATCGTAAATCAAAAATCTGCTTATCCTGTCCAAAATTCCTTCACGAAACTACTAATTTATCGCAAACAGGCGGCTTTTACCACCAGGTTTTAAGAAAAATTCCAGTTACGTATTTAAAAAACAGCTTGTTTAAGGTATAATTACCGGCGATGAAGGAAAAAAGGATTGGCCGCAAAAAGGCACAAAAAAAACAATTATATCTACCCTGTGCGCTTTTGCGGCAGAATGAATAACGAAAGGGGAAATAAAATGCCTACCGTCAAAGATGTAGTTGTCAAAAAACCGTCCGAGCAGGAGGAGACGACCTGCCAGGCCTGGCCGATATGGAAATGTCAGCCCAGCACTTTCGACTGGACATATACCGAAAAGGAGACCTGTCTTTTAATTGAAGGCGAAGTAACGGTTACAGACGGCCAAGACTCGGTGAGTTTTGGCCCGGGCGATTATGTCGTCTTCCCGCAGGATTTGGAGTGCACCTGGCAGGTTAC
>CAYXPG010000099.1:0-7101 GCA_964467205.1 uncultured Pirellulales bacterium
CACCGGTTGACGTACAACGGTTGTTGTCTCAGATTCAGCCTTTAAACCCGCTGCCGAACTAGCCACCGCCTTATTAACATATCTACCAGTCTTGCTGGCTTTTAACGTGGCCGAGAACTGACGCGACTGGCCTGTTGCCAGCGTACCTGCATCAAATACCAGCTTGCCTCGACCCTCAGTGGTCCGAAGCCCTGAAGGAAGATTGTCCTCTATCTTAACATTTTGTGTGGAGCCGCTCCCTGAATTGGTCACGACAAAGGTAACCGGAATCGGGTCACATAACAAAACCTCAGATGGTGCAGTCTTTACTAATTTCAACTTAGGCTCAACAACTTTAACATTGGCACAGGCTGGTACCACGTAAGTTGCTGCTGCACAGGTTTTGACACAGTCGGTGTTCGTGGCCATCCCGGAAACAGTAATTAGCTTGCTTTGTTTCGGGGCAAACGACCCCAATTTCCACACAAGCTTGCTGCCATCTTTTGTAGCTGCCGGTGTGGAATTTTTGACGCTGAAATTGCTCGGAATGTTTTCAGTTACCACAACATCGGCCACAGTCATGCCGGTCACATTCGCGACTTTGATAGTGTAATCGAATTGAGCATTTAGCTGAACTTCGCCCGGCATGGTCTTGTTCAACTGGATGATCTCACAGCCTCCGCAGGGATAGCTCCTTGAGACAGTAGACGGACCACACTCACTCACAGGGGCGGGCTTTGGTTTAGGCGATGGTATTGCTTTAGCTATAGGTCTGCAATCTTTATCAAAAAAGAATTTATGCTCGCAACTTGGCTCTACAGGTCCTGTCCCCCAGAAGCCGTGCCAGCTTTTGCAGCTATAGCAGC
Source organism: uncultured Pirellulales bacterium (assembly GCA_964467205.1). Lineage (GTDB taxonomy): Bacteria > Planctomycetota > Phycisphaerae > Sedimentisphaerales > Anaerobacaceae > CAYXPG01. The sequence continues at coordinate 846 of CAYXPG010000099.1, forward strand.
CCGATAGAGTGAGAAACGATAAGAGAATTGAGATGTTTAGTAGCTTTCTCATAACGTACCTCCTTTAAAAACCGTTACAAATGGATTTGTAGTTTTTCTCGCGATACAGCCATTAGAACGGCACCGCCTTTATGGGCCTCGGGCAAACTGTTTTCGATGGTTTATTTCCGGGTAGGAGTTAATTAAAGTCAAAAAACCTTCACCAAGTAACGAATATGCATAACACATTTGAATCGCCCCTTAGCAGAGCCCCTCATTTACCTAACAGTATAAAAACACAATATCGAAAATGTCAACTTTTTTATGAAAATTTATCCTCAGAAAAATTGTGGGCTGCAAAATACATAGATCGAAAAACTGCAGGGTAAATGAACATAAGGTCTTCTATTACAATAGCTTACAATTGATGAATACAAAAACCTCAACACACAGGAGGTCGTTAATTTATTTTCGAAAGAAGGAAAAAATAAAAAGGCCCTGCCATTTAGCAGGGCCTTTCGGTCTTCGATTTATGTCCTCGGTCAGCAAGGGGTTACGTTAGTCGCACACGGGCCTTTTTTGCCTTGTCCGACTTCATACTGAACCTTCTGGCCTTCATCAAGCGATGCATAGCCTTCTGTTTTAATCTCCGAATGGTGGATGAACAAATCATCACTGCCATCATCCGGTGCAATAAAACCATACCCTTTGCGCTCATCAAACCATTTTACAATACCTGTACTCAATGCTTAACTCCTCTGGCCCCCATGTCGCAGGGAATATCGAACAACGAACAGGGAATTTTGAATTAAGAAGTTGAGATTGTTTCAACCGCCCTGGGTGTCAATGAGAGAGCAAACTGCGGTTTAGAAATGTTCGAGGTCTAGGCGGTGGGGAAGTTTCTGCAGTGGGCAGATGGAACATTTGGCTTTGGGCCTGCAGAAGTTTTTGCCAAGCCGAACCAATAATGCGTGGTACTCATTGAACAACTTAACGTCCGACGCAAGATTCGACTGAAACAAATCCTTTAACTGTTCATAATCTGCTCCCTGCTCAATAAGCATGTGCCGGACAGCTATCCGGGCCGTATAAGCATCAACTACAAAAACCTCTCTTTCAAAAGCGTACAACAAAATCGAATCGGCGGTTTCCGGGCCGATACCCTTTACAGACAAAAGCTCTTCTCTGAACCGGTCGGTATTTAGTTGTTGAAGCCTTTCCAGTTGGCCGGCGTAGTTTTCAAAGAGCCAAGTGAGAAAGTTTTTGAGCCGTCTTGCCTTTATGTTGAAGTATCCGGACGGTCGTATAAGCTCGGCGAGTTTTGAAAGTTCAGCAGCGTTGAGCTTTTCAGGGGTTAACAAATCGGCTGATTTTAGATTCGCTATCGCTCTTTCTACATTTCTCCAGTTTGTATTCTGGGTCAGTATCGCTCCGGTGATTATTTCAAATTGTGTTTGTCCGGGCCACCAGAACTGTGGGCCGAAACATTCGAAAAGCAGTTGATAAATTTCAGTCAGTTGCTCTTTTAGCATCGCAATAAATCCTGTTCTCAAAAGATTAGTTTAACTATTGTAATTTCATTCTACTTTAAGTAAACTCTGAAAAAAAATAAGAGGTAACAATTGTCGCTGAAAACGCAGGGAATTCAGAATTGAGACAGCCCGGGCTGATTCAAACCTCCTGCAATAACAAAGAGAAGCAAGGATGGCAGATAAATTCAAATACAATGCGAGTCAACTGTTTAACTTTGTGGAGGACTCGTATCTTGAGCGGACAAGCCGTCCGATTTACGCTATAGTTTTTCTTCTGCCGTTTATTATCTTCTACGAGTTAGGGACCCTTCTTATCAATACCGATGTGCTGAACGAAACACAGGTTCGAGTGGTGGCATTCGTTTGGCTGCATAGTTTCCTTAATGAGTACCTGGGTTTTGGCAGTAAATTAGCGTGGCTTGCACCGCCTTTGACGGTCCTGGCAATCTTGACAGGGTTGCAACTGGCTTCGCGCAGACAGTGGCGATTTGCCCTTGGTGACCTTTGCCCAATGGCGGTAGAGTGCATTCTGCTGGCGGTGCCGCTGATTGTACTGAGTCTGCTTCTTAATAATCCAAATAATCAGCGAAACAATATTGAGCCTTTTGTTAACAATACGGTAAAAACACAAATCGAATCGGTGCAGTGCTTCTCGACCAGTGCTGCTGTGCAGACAACCTCGCAAAGAAAAGGCGGTGACGGTCTTAAAACTTCACTGCTGGCTAATATCGTTACCGGGATAGGAGCAGGAATTTATGAAGAACTCGTTTTTCGTCTGATATTGATATGCCTTCTGATGCTCCTGTTCCAGGATGTTCTGCGCTTGGGGCGTAAAAATTCGATTATACTGTCTGTTTTAGTGTCGGCGGCACTGTTCAGCGCTCACCATCATATAGATTTTATAAGCGGGCAATTAAATCAAAGTGAACCGTTCGATTTAACTAAGTTTGTTTTTCGAACAATTGCAGGTGTATATTTTGCCGTTCTTTTTGCAATCCGCGGCTTCGGCATAACCGCAGGAACCCACGCATTTTACGATATAATTGCAACTATTATGAATACCGTTTTTTTTGAACGGTGAAAACAAGGCGGGGATTGTTTTTTCCTGTTTTTTTGAAAAAACTTCGCTGCCGTTAGTCTTTTAGTTTTCATAGCTTGCAAGATAATCGTCCTATAACTCTTTAAACCGGCCTTACCAGTACTGATATTAAGCTTGAAATAGTCGGCATATTTTTGTATAATGATGCTAAAGTTAGAGGTTTTTCATTTAGGGATGACGAACAATTATGGAATCACCGCAAATCAACGTTGCTGTTGAAGAGTTATCGTTCAGTCTCTTTCAAAGGCCTTTGCATCCTGAGCTTTTTCAAATCTATGCGAAGCGCCGATTAAGAACCGAGAAATACGAGGCCCATATCTGGGTTACGGGCTGCACTCATGTTATCAGCGTATTTGCAGGTGAGCTTTGCCTTAGTGAAGTTGTAAGTGCACCAGGCCAGATGCTGCCACAGCGATGTTTGATTGAGCGCTTTCAGTTTCGCCCGCCGCGTTCCCATAAATGCACTTTGAGCCGAGGTCTCAGTTATATGACAGATTTTCAGGTTGAAAAGATGAGCCCCGGTCTGTATCGGCAGAGCCATACCGACCTTGAGCGTTTCGCCCGAAATCGTGGTGTTTTCGTCAAGTTCCCTAATCTGGAAACCGGTGGCCTTCAGCCCTTTTGCTATGTTGACTTTGAAGCGAGGCGAAATGAATTGCACATCCATACATTCGCCGCTTATCCAGACCAGGTAACTATAATTAAAACACAGTCACTCTTTGACTTCCATTAAGAGAACAAGCCGGCTGTGGGTCAATCCTGTTCGACAAAACTATTGCTGCTGTCGCACCCTTTGTCTTAAAATCTCTATCTTTGCGCGAATCTCCTGCGCCATCTTGCTGTTCGGAAAATCGTGAATAATCTGCTGACCTGTCTTAAGGGCATTGGCCCACTGCTTTTCGGAAACGGCAAAAGAAAACTGGACTCCGAGGTTGTGAAGCTTGCTTCTAAAGATGTCCCTTGCTGCTTCCTGCAGGGCCAGACCCTCATTAGGGGTCAGATACAAATCAAGCTCTCTTAGGATTTCGAGACTCCGGTCGGTGTCCTGACGTTTCACAGCATCATCCCAGGCGACAAGGAGCTCCTTCTTTCGCTCCTGTTTCTTATCGATGAGTTTCTGGCGCATTGCCTTGGCTTTTTCGGATTTCGGATAAGTCCAGATGAGTCTTTCAATCTGAGCGCTGGCGCGCGACCACTGACAATTTTCAAGAAGCTTTTCGACATGGGCTATAACCTGGTTGGCCCTTTCGATATCGGTTGCGTCGCGGTATTTGTCGGCCTGTATCTTTAACTGCTCAGCGAGTTTCTTATACCTTGTCGAATGAGCAATCTCATCTATCATTTCGTAGGTGGTCTCAAAATCCTGCTGATGCAGTTTGCTCAGGACAGCCTCACGCAAAGACTGTCTGTCGGCATCGCGGAACGCAATGGCCCTGGTCGTTTCGCTCAGAGGAATGTTCTGATTGATTTGTGTAAGTATAGCGTGACTCTTTTCGAGAACATCAGCGATTTCTTCAAGGCTTTTACTGGTTTGGCGAATAACATCGGCAATAATGAGGATTTTTGAAAGCATTGTCACAACCGCTATCAAAAGCACCACAGCGCCGAGTGGCCAGAGAAACTGCGGTATAATAAATCCCTTCTCTGTAAAAACTACCAGCAGGACCACTGCTGCCAACACAATACCGATAATGATAATCTGCCACCTGAAACGTCCTAAGGAACCATCTTTTCCAAAATCCATAACCGCTCCCTTTCAAAAAAATCTTTGTTAATAGGGCTAATATATTATAACGCTATAGGCCTACCTGTGTCAACAATCCAAACCTTATATGGGCTGGTGGTGTAACTAATCAACACCGATGTTTACAAGAGTCAACATCAATCGTAACCGTTTTTTTATAAAATCGTTATATTCAGCGATAAATCAAGAACAAAACTACATTGTTGATTTTTTTCAACCTGTGGGCTTAACCGGCATAAAAGTTGTGTCTCGGACAGCAAAAATAATGCTCAAGAGTAATACTATAAGGCCATTTTTCCGGCTGTTAATAGGGGCAAGGCCTGAAATTACCCAGGAAACTTATTTGGGTGCGTTTCGGTATGAATTTTGCACATTTATTACCGGTAAAAAGCTTCGGAGGCTTTCTATCCGGGTGATTTGAAAAGGAAGATGTATATGTAGGACTGGGGAGCAAAATGAAGGATGATGAGAAGGACAAAGTAAAATTAGAGGACAAAGTTAAAGAATTGGTCAATGAATTTGGGGCTGGGATTGACCCACAACATTTAAGACTGGTTATGCTGGCCAAGCAGGCCCAGGACAGCCATAAGAAGCTTCAGAAAAGCGTTAATAGTCTGCAGGAATCGCTGGATTATCTGCGGATATGTATTAAATATCAGCTTTTCGACCTTGAAGCTACTCGGCGTGAAAACAAGTATCTGCGAAAATTGCTTGATGAAAAGAACCGATAAGTCGAAAGTAATACCCTTTTTTGTACAAGTTCGAATAAAAAAGTCCCAGCGAAGACGGGAAAAGAGTTAAAACCGGAACCGGTTGGTTCCGGTTTTTTTATGCATTCAGGAAATCGGCAAGTTTGTTTATGGGTTCGGCGGCGTAGCGGGTTGTTGCTGCATTTGCTGCTGCATCATCTGCATTTTCTGCTGCTGCATCATCTGAAATACAGAGACAATTTCCATAAGATGCTCTTTGGGCAAGGCTACGTTTACTGTCAAAGTTCCATTCGCTGCACTACCGGTGAAATTGATGTTGCTCTTTGTCGGCAAATCGACCTGCGGCATCGGTACAGGCATCATAGCAAAAACCATTTTAAACAAACGCAGGTAATTAAACGTGCCCACAGAGTCAGCTTTTTCGGCATTGGGCAGCAGTGTCAGAGCATCCTGTATTTCGGAGGCGAGTTGTTTTGGGCCGCCGGCTTTTGCCAGGTCAATCAGGTTTCGGATTCTGGTATCGGCACCACCGCCGACGGTACAGAATAACAGGCCGTCAACCATAGCCCATCGGTAATCGAAGCCATCACCATACATAGCATTTATCATCTGAGCCTGTGGAGAATTCGTGTCGGTTACTTTAATAACGAGCTTAGCTGAATCAATTGAAACGTCCTTGTAGGTCTCGGCTGCGCGTTTGACTTTAAAGTTGAGCTGCATACCCATATTTTTATATAAACTGTTGACAATCTCGCTTGACAAAGTGAAGTACTCGTCTGTGATTTGGTTTAATGTTTTTTCGTCCTTGACTTCAATAACGTATTTTGCAACAAATGGTGGTTTAGTCTGAGGGTCTATTGACATTGAAAAGGCAACGGAAGAGCCGAATGAGTTGAACATATCTGCCATGAGTTTTTTCAATTTTTCGATTTTAGCCGAATTTGTACCATCGGTGTCAAAAGCAGCGAACATATCGAAACCGGCTGAGCTGAGTTTCATCAATGATGGTAAATCCCTGTCTGCGTAGTTTATCATTGCGTTGTTTTCGAGGTAGCCGAGCAGTTTGTTTTGTTTATTGGGAGCGACGGAAGGTGAGAGGAAATCGGCGATATCGGTGCCTGGAACGGCAGAGACGGCTTCGGAGATGTATAAGACATCCGGCTTTGGGTTTATCGCGATGCTGAGAGACTTT
>CAYXPG010000100.1:0-5533 GCA_964467205.1 uncultured Pirellulales bacterium
GAGCTTTTAGTAAACGAAAAGGCTGGTAAAATCAAAACCATTGCCGAGTGGGAGAATAAAAAGGCTGACATTAAAAAACGCATCCATTTCTTACTTGGCGAAAAACCAGCAGATGTAACTAATCCCGGACCAAAACTCCTTAAATACAGCTCCAAAGGTGATTATCTGGGCGGCGTAATAGGCAGGCCGAACCCAAAAAAGAATATGAAACGAATGATTATTAGTGGCTACCGCGGCTTCGGGGATTACCTGTATGGAAATCTTTACTACCCAACTGATGACAATGGCAGGCCCATCGCAGACAAACTGCCTGTTATTATCTATCTGCATGAGTACTCTTACGCTACCGGCTTTGCTCGCCGATGCCAAAGCATAATAGACGGTTTTGTGCGGCAGGGCTTCGCAGTATTTCTCTTCGACCAGATTGGTTTCGGCACTCGTATCGAGGAAGGTACGCTGTTTTATCAGCGATACCCACACTGGTCAAAAATGGGACGAATGGTCGCAGATACCAGCTCCGCCGTCGATGCACTCTCAAACCTGGAAATCATTGATGCAAAGCGGATATATACAGCGGGTTACTCATTGGGCGCTACGGTTGGTCTTTACAGCGCTGCCCTGGATGAACGCATTGCAGGCTTAATTTCCGTTTGCGGCGTAACTGCGATGCGTCTTGACACAGCGGACAAAGGCACAGAAGGTATTCAGGCCTACTCTCATCTTCACGGCCTGCTGCCCCGCCTGGGGTTCTTTGTAGGAAATGAAGCAAGGATTCCGATAGACTACCACGAAATTTTGGCATGCATCGCCCCAAGGCCGCTCCTCGTTGCAGCGCCACAATGGGACCGCTATGCAACCTTTGAAGATGTGAAATTATGCACAGACCAGGCAAAAAAAGTTTATCAGCTCTTTAATGCCGCCGACAAGCTGCAGCTTTATGCGCCGCAGGACTATAACAGGTTTCCCGGCAAAATGCAGAAAAAGGTATTTGAATGGGCTTCTGAAAATTTCAAATAGCTCCGTGAAACACCAAAGAAACCTGCCCTAATCCAGTTCCATCGGGAAATAGTTTTTGGCGTTATTGAAGCAGATATCACCAACCATTTTGCCTAACAAATCCATATCATAGGGTATAAGTCCTGCTTCGACATCGCCGCCCAACACGTTGCAGAGCACTCTGCGAAAATATTCATGTCTCGGATACGACAGAAAACTTCTCGAGTCTGTCACCATCCCAACGAATCTGCTCAGCAAACCCATATTTGAAAGTGTGTTTATTTGTTTTTCTATCCCGTCTTTTTGGTCAAGGAACCACCACGCCGGCCCGTACTGCATTTTGCCGACAGCAGAGCCATCCTGAAAATTGCCGGCCATAGTCGCGAACAGCTCATTGTCCCTCGGATTAATGTTGTACAAAATGGTTTTAGGCAGCTTGTTATTTGTATCGAGACGGTCAAGGAATTTGGCCAATGGTCCGGCTGTCTCGAAATCTCCGATTGAATCACAACCACAATCGGCACCGACCTTCCGCAGCATTCGTGTATTGGTGTTTCTAAGAGCGCCGAGGTGAAGCTGCATTACCCAACCCGCCTCCGAATCCATCAAAGCAAATTCAACCATCATAGCTGATTTAAACTTGAGACGCTCCGAAGTCTCCAGCTCTTTCAAAGACCTTATCTTTCCGAATATTTTTTCTATCTCACCCTCGGTATAATCTTCGGCATAAGCAGTTTCAAGGCCGTAATCTGAAAGCCGGCAGCCGTTCCGGTGAAAATAGTCGTGGCGCTTCCGAAGTGCCTCAATGTAAGAGCCAAAGTTGTTTATTTGCGTATCGGCAGCCTCCTCAAGTCTGTCTATCCATTTGTTCAGCGCCGAAATATTCTCAACAGCCAGGCCCTTATCAGGGCGAAAAGCGGTATAAACTTTTATCTCAAAGCCCTCGTCCCGAATCTTTTTGTGGTGCTCCAGCGTATCCAACGGCCCTTCTGTTGTACAGAGGAGTTTGACGCTCATTTTGCGAAGAATGTTACGAACGCTAAATTCCGGTGACTTTAGCATCTCACTGCATCTCTGATAGATTTCTTTTGCCGTACCGGGGCCCAAAAGCTTGTCTTTTATACCAAAGTGGTTTTTAAGCTCCAGATGGGTCCAGTGATAAAGCGGATTTCGCAGCATAAAGACAATGGTCTGCGCCCATTTTTCGAACTTCTCATAGTCGTCCGCATCGCCGGTGATATAGTTTTCTTCTATACCGTTGGCTCTCATCGCCCGCCACTTGTAATGGTCGCCGTACAGCCATATTTGAGTGAGGTTGTCGAACCTGTGGTCGGCGGCGATTTTTTCAGCCGGCAGGTGACAGTGATAGTCGTAAATCGGCATCGTCTCGGCATATTCGTGGTAAAGTGTTCTTGCCGTTTTCGTAGCCAAAAGAAAATCTTCAGACATAAACTCAGCAGCCATTCTTAAATCCTCATTACAGCAGCGCAGTCATACAATTTGTCTTACTCACGCTTATAAGTAGGCTTTTCATAGTTTTCCATTTTCTTTGTATATTCATCAAACGAATCTTTCACCTTTTCCAGGTGCTCTGTCGTTGGTTTCGGCCGCTTCTTTTCCTCAATACGTTCTCTATAGCTCCATATCCCGTATGCTATCCACCCCAGCGCCAAAACAACAACTGCGATTATCATTACAATCTTAAACATAATTTTGCTCCCTTTATATTTTAAGCCATTCGGTATGGTAAGTGCCTTCTTTATCAACTCGCTCGTAGGTATGGGCGCCGAAGTAATCACGCTGGGCCTGAATCATATTGGCGCTGAGCCAGCCGGTGCGATAGCTGTCAAAATAATTCAAAGCAGAGCTAAAAGCAGGCACAGCAATACCTGATTCGGCAGCGGTAATCACAACCCTTCGCCAGTTGCCCTGGCCCTTTTCGACAATCTCCTTAAAGTATTCGTCCAGCAGCAGGTTGGTAAGATTGCCATTGCGGTCGAAGGCGTCCTTGATTCGCTGCAAAAAGTGTGCTCTTATAATGCAGCCGCCCCGCCAAATTATTGCAATACGTCCGAAATCCAGCTTCCAGTCATATTCTTTTGCCGCCGCAGCCATAAGCGCAAACCCCTGTGCATAAGAGCAAATCTTCGAGGCATAAAGCGCATCACGGATAGCCTCGACAAATTCCTCCTTGTTACCTGTATATTTCGCCTCCGGCCCGGCAAGTTCCTTCGATGCCGCCACCCGCTCTTCTTTGATGGCTGAAATACACCGTGCGAACACAGCTTCTGCGATTGTCGGTGTCGCAATACCTAATGACAAAGCGTTCTGAGAAGTCCACGCACCAGTACCCTTTTGGCCGGCCTTATCTAAAATAACATCCACCATCGGCTTGCCCGTCTCAGCGTCTTTCTTTGAGAGAATATCAGCGGTAATTTCAATAAGGTACGAATTAAGGTCGCCCTTGTTCCACTCGGCAAAAACCTCATGCATTTGCTCAGCGTTCATACCCAGGGCATTTTCCATAAGATAATACGCTTCGCTGATAAGCTGCATATCACCATATTCGATGCCGTTGTGCACCATCTTGACGTAGTGGCCGGCTCCGTTATCACCAATATAAGTACAGCACGGCTCACCGTCAACCTGTGCCGCTATCTTAGTGAAAATCGGCTCGACCAGAGCATAGGCCTCTTTGCTGCCGCCCGGCATAATCGAAGGCCCCTTTAACGCCCCTTCTTCTCCGCCGGAAACTCCCGTGCCGATATACAGCAGTCCTTGCCCTTCGATTTTGCTGCATCGCCTTATCGTATCGGCAAAATTACTGTTGCCCCCGTCGATAATAACATCGCCTTTTTCAAGATACCCCAAAAGCTGCTCAATAACCATATCCACCGGTTTGCCCGCCTTGACCATAATCATTACTTTCCTCGGCCTGCCAAGCAAAGCGACAAAGTCCTTCACCTCGTAAGCCGGCGTTATATTTTTGCCTTTTGCACTGCCTTGAGCAAAATCCCTGGTTCTTTGCGCCGTACGGTTAAAAACAGCAACGCTAAAGCCCCTGCTCTCCATATTCAGAACAAGATTTTCACCCATCACCGCAAGGCCCCAAAGTCCTATGTCCGCTTTAGCCATCTTCGTTATTCCTTCTAAATCAATTCTTATTATAAACAAAAATCATTCGTTGGGAATACTCGGTATATATCCACCCGATAACCTGTACAATACCTCCCCTGCGTGCTGCACAACCAAAACGCCTTCGTCCTCTCTGTTTTCGTAATCGGCTGTGTTAATCTGCTTATAATCCATATATCCGAGGTTGACTTTTTCACAACACCCCTTGCCGATGCCGGTGGCAAGCACAACATTGATTCTCGGCTTTTCGACGCCGTCAATGTAAGTGCCGATACCTTTAACGTGCGTGGAATGTGCCAGCACCGCCCGTGGTATGCCGGCAAATTTATCCATCTGCTTGAGAAAATAATCCCGCGTATGATAACCAACCTGCTCGATATTTTCGCCGTGGGTATATGAAATCTCATCAATATGCGGAGCATAGATAATCAGTGTTCCACCATCGGCGACTATCGGCTCAAGCTTATACATAACCTTTCCAGCCGTCCACATATCATCATACATCTTCGGTGCAATACCGAGAACTGTTTCATACGGCTTATCTTTATAAACAATATGCACTTTCCCGGACAGCTCAGCCGCCTTCTCCCAGGCCTCGACACAATCGCCGATGAATATCCCTTTGAGCTCATCCTCCACAGCCACTATGGCAAATAGCTTGCGTGGCTTTTTTACAAAAGAAGCTGCCTTTTCAACCACCTTTCGCGTCGGCGTCCACTTATTGCCGTTTATACGAGGATTTGTAACAACCGCACCGAGCCAGTGAAAAAAGTTTATTATCTCAGACCCTGCAATTCCGGGAAAAATGTATTTGTGCCCGCCTGAGAAACCCACAACCTCGTGCGGAAAAACAGGCCCAAGAATAAAAAACTCATCGTAATCGAAAATCAATTTATTCACGGCAACATCAACTTGTTCACAGAACAATCCCCCGCTTATCTCTTCAACCTCTTTAGCCGTAATTTCCCCAATAGAGATAAACGTCTCCGGCCTGTCCCATTCGTGGTTGAAGAATCTTATCGATGAGTATTTACCGCTGCGCTCGCCGGCAGTTATAGTTAATCTGCTGCATATCTGTTCCTCACTCATTGGCTGATGCGTGCCGAGAGCAACCAGAATATCGACAGCTTTTGCTTTTTTGCCGATACAATCAAAAATCTCCTTGAACACATCGCCCACCGGCCCGGAACGCGTATTGTCAGGGATTAAGAGCAGAACACGTTTGCCGCTGTAGTCATTTTGTGCAAAGAATTCGACAACCGCTTCGCGCACCTGCTGGCCTCCAGGCCCTTTATCTTTGTCCTGTCGTTCGATTAACATTGCTACTTCTTCCAGGGAGCCTCTTCCGGCAAACATTCATCAAATTCAGCAATTAGTTTCTTTTCGTAACTGCCTGCATACC
>CAYXPG010000100.1:5633-7064 GCA_964467205.1 uncultured Pirellulales bacterium
TCGTGTTCTTCCCACTCACGCCCGAGTGCTTCGTAAGGCGTGGATGAGACCACGATAATATCAGCTAATGGCGAAATTTTCTCCAGCGTTTCACGCACGTATGGAAAAGGCGGCATGTCTTTAACAATCTTTTCAATCGTCCAGTTGACCCGCTCACTCCATTGAAGCACCTGTTCTAATTCCTTTTTGGCCTTGGTATTTGACTCCTTGGTGATTGCATCTTTAAGCCCGTCATTGCTAAGCAGACTTTCAGCATCATCGACCCAGGCGAAATAATGTGGTAACTGCGGCACTTTAAAATTCCTGGCCTTGACCATCGGATGAGTCGGTAAAAGTTCGGCCAGGATACGTTTCAATGTCTTATGCCGATTGCCGCCGCGCGTCCTGGAAAACAAATCTGCAAATTCCTTGCATTCGCGGGCGGCCTGGGCGACCGGCTGCAGGCCAAAATACCCAATCATCCACGGGCAAAAACATTCCCGCTGTTTTATCCCCATCGTATCGAAAACACAGCCGTCCGAATCAATACCAACAAAAAATCTATGCTTCGGCTTAAAATCCTTTAACGGTTTTGCAACGTCAATATCTGTCATTTTCTATTCTCTAATCAATCATCAACTAACAATCAATTTCTCATACTCCGCTAAAAGCAGAGAAACCTCCGTCAACAGGCACTACGATTCCCGTAACGAACTTTGCAGCATCGCTTATCAGCCACAAAACCGTTCCAATCAAATCTTCCGGCTTACCGAACCTTGCCATAGGTGTATGGTCAATGATGGTTTTACCGCGCTGGGTTAACTCGCCCGTTTTTTCATCAGTTAATAGGAACCGGTTTTGCTCGGTAAGAAAAAATCCCGGCGCTAGGGCATTGACTCGAATGTCTTTCGAGTAGTTTTGGCACATATGTACTGCCAGCCATTGTGTGAAATTACTCACCGCCGCTTTTGCAGCCGAATAAGCTGCAATTTTCGTCAACGGCCTGAACGCACCCATACTCGATACATTTATAATAACCCCGTCGCCTCTTTCAGCAATATGCTTGCCAAAGACCTGGCTCGGCAAAAAAGTACCTGCAAAATTCAGGTCGAACACAGACTTAATTGCCTCAGCCGGCAAATCAAAAAATGACAAATCCTCTGATGTGGTAGCTTCTTTCTTGTTGCCGCCGGCGGCGTTGATGAGCACGTCCACTCGCTTCATACTTTCGGTCGCGCAGATAAACGCCTCCTCGATTTCCTTCTTATCCAGAACATCGGCCTGGGCTGCAATAGCAAAATTGCCTTCCTTCTCGATTTCCTCGCATACCTTATTAGCACGCAAGGCATCGTAATCAACTATGCAGATTTTACCCCCGCGCCGAGCCAGCTGCCGGGCCATCTCACCGCCCAGAACCCCTGCTCCGCCTGTAATCACAATACATTTATCTTT
>CAYXPG010000101.1:0-6958 GCA_964467205.1 uncultured Pirellulales bacterium
TGTTGTTAATGCTGGTTTGCGGGGGCGGGTATTTAATCGCTTATCATACCTATGGGCGATTTTTAGCGAAGAAGATATTTAAGCTCAGAGCAGATGCCCCTGTTCCCTCTGTTGAACTCAGGGACGGTATCGACTATGTCCCTGCGAAGAAAGGTATAATCTTCGGTCATCACTATACCTCGATAGCAGGTACAGGGCCTATAGTCGGGCCTGCGATAGGGATAATCTGGGGTTGGCTGCCGGCGATACTTTGGGTATTCTTCGGCTGTATCTTTATGGGGGCGGTACATGATTTCGGGGCGCTCGTAGTCTCGATGCGAAACGAGGGTAAAAGTATCTCAGAGATAGCGGCCAAATATATCAATACCCGTGTTCGGTTTATATTTTTCGCCGTTGTGTTTTTGAGCCTGCTGATTGTTATTGCCATCTTCGGAGTGGTGATAGCAACGGTGTTTAAGGAATTTCCGCGCTCAGTTATTCCGGTGTGGCTTCAGATACCGATAGCTATGGGGCTTGGTTTTGCAGTTTACAAAAAGAACGCCAATCTTCTTTTATCGACGGCAATAGCCGTAGCCGGGATGTATCTTTGTATAGTGGTCGGCAGCCGGCTTCCGGTTCAATTCGATAGTTTTCTGTTTATTCCTGCGACGGGATTCTGGGTGATAATACTGCTGATTTACGCCTGGGTGGCATCGACCCTGCCGGTAACAACGCTTTTGCAGCCGAGAGACTATATCAACGCCTGGCAGCTTTTTATTGCAATGGGTCTTTTGGTGGGCGGCACAGTTGCAGCGTCACTGGCGGGGAACTTAGAGCTTGTTGCTCCGGCGGTCAACAAATCGCTTCCTGCAAACACGCCATCGATGTGGCCTCTTATGTTTGTCATAATCGCCTGCGGCGCTATCAGCGGGTTTCACTCACTCGTAGCGAGCGGCACGAGTCCGAAACAGGTATCTAAAGAGCCGGACTGCCAGTTTGTCGGGTACGGCTCAATGCTGCTGGAAGGGGCGTTGGCGGTGCTGGTTATTATCTGTGTCGCAGCGGGTGTCGGGATGGCATTAAAACTCAATGACGGCACGGTCCTTAGCGGTACGGCCGCCTGGGAGCACTACTACAGCTCGTGGATAGGGGCCAAAGGATTGGCCGACAAAATAGCTCCCGTGGTTAAAGGTGCAGCAAATATGATGGGTGCGCTGGGTCTTCCGGAAACGGTCGGCATTACGCTTATGGGTGTATTTATCGCATCATTTGCGGGGACAACTCTCGATACATCGGTGCGCATTCAGCGTTACGTTATCAGCGAGCTGGCAAGCGATTTGCGAATTACTGCGCTAGCGAACAGGTGGGCGGCGACCAGTTTTGCGGTACTGACGGCGGCGGCCCTTGCCTTTGGCACAGGCGCCGACGGGACAGGTGCAATGATACTTTGGCCTTTGTTCGGCGCTTCGAACCAGCTTCTGGCGGCGCTGGCCCTGCTGGTGGTTACTCTTTATCTAAAACGAAAAGGGGGATTGAAACTGCTGGTTACCGCTGTGCCGTGTGTGATTATGCTGGTGATAACGACCTTCTCGATGGTGAAAAATGAAATGATATTTCTCGAACAGGGAAATTGGCCTCTTGTTATAATCGGGGCCGGCCTATTTCTGCTGGCATTATGGATGACTGTCGAAGCGGTAATAACCTTCTTGGGTCCGGCGAGGTCTAAGGAGTCTGTGGAGAAGATATAGGGGTCAGGTTAAACCGTGCCTGTGCCTCGGTCTGATTGAGGATGATTTCGCTATTGCGAACATACTCTTCAGGAAAGTTATAAATAACCTTTCTGGACTGCTCGGCGGTTACATTTTTGTCCTCATCGTCAATTTCGAGAATCACCTGATAGCGCATATTCCCATAGGCCTGTTTGGCCTCGGCGGTTGCCTTTATGGCAATGGCACTTATAAGGTCAGGGAGATTTTTTACTTCGACGTTATACTTTCCAATGAGGTTGGGACTTAAGGCGATTGCGAGCGTACCGGGCAGGAGGTACTCTTCAAGCTGGTCCTTCCCCGGCGGCGTCGAGATTTTTACAGTTTCATGGAGGGGACGTACCTGGCCGGACACAAGCTCGACATAAGGTCTTTTGAAAACAGGGGCGCTCATCGCCTGGTCGATTTCAAACTGTGCCAGTTGAACTGTTGCGCTACCGACCCAGTCTTCCGGAACAAAGGCATTTACCTTGGCCGGGACTACATTTGCTTTTATGGGGGTCATAGTCCCATCGACACACCTTACGGCCAGTTTTTTTTCAACGAGCCTCTCGACCTTGACCGTAATTTTATCCGGTTCACAGGATTCGACTTTAAGGCCAAGGCGTTTTATTACCCTGTCTTTCTGAAGGAAGGGCAACAGGTTCAAGGGATAACTGTCGGGTTCCTCCATTTTTTCCTGGGCTGCGTCAAAGTCAAACCTGATTTTTTCGCCTTCTTTTAATTTTCTGTTCAAGGTTGCGATAGCAGTGTGAGGGCCGGAAAGTGTCACTTTGATATCGGCCTCGGTAGAGGATTCGGCTCCGAAGCTCACCCAGAGTTTTGGATTTACGGACTGGTCTATAACAACTACAGCAGGTTTGTCGGGCAATTCCTTATCCAAAGCCATGTCCGCCCAGACCCAGAGCAGGATTGTCAGGAATACAACAACCAGTATTTTGCCGTATTTGATTTTTCCTGCCATATTTACCCGTTTACCTTACCTTATCTATTCTTTTTACCGGCAGGACTTGTCTGTCGTGGTTTATGTGCAACATCAGTTTTTTTCCCAGTCGGCCTTCGGCTAATTCGGAATTTCTCAATAAGGGCTGCAAAAACAGACATCGCCGTTTTTTCGGTTGTTCCGGTCAGATGTGCCCGAAGCTGATTTGCCGTTACCCTTCGGGTGAGCTTACCACTGCGGGCAACTGAAACGCCGCCCGTTTCCTCACTAACGACCAAACAGATAGCGTCTGAACCTGCGGTCATACCCATAGCGGCGCGGTGCCGTGAGCCCAGCTGGGCTCCTGTTCTCTCTTGTGCTGCGGCCTCAGTCAGTGGCAACTGCACCCTTGCTGCCACCAGCCTGTCGGCCCGTATGATAACGGCCATATCGTGAAGGGCGCTGCCGGGCTGAAATACGGTTCTGATTAGTTCAGAAGTAACCCTGGCATCGATTCGAACACCTGTTTCTATAAATTCTCCGAGTGCTACCTGCTGCTCAATAACAATAATTGCTCCGATTTTTTCTGCGGAAAGCTGAGTTACCGCGGCGATTATTTCCTCTATTGTTTTTGAGAAGTATTTCTCGGAGCCGGTAAGGAATCTTGGGCGTCCTATTCTTATAAGAGCTCTTCTGACCTCCGGCTGAAAGGCCGCCACGGTAATAATCAAAACGAAAATCAAAAAACCTTTGAAAAGATATTGAAGTCGTTCGAAGCCAAATTTTTCAACAACAAGATTCAAGATGAGAACGACAAAAATGAGCACGAAGACAACACCGCGGAAGAGTCTTTCGCCGCGAGTGCCTTCGAGGAAATCCACCGCCCAGTAAACGACAAGCCCGATTAAAATCAACTCAATAGCGACTTCCCACCACCGATACTGCGCTACTCGGATGAAATAGTCGATGAGTGTTTCCACAAATCAAATCCTTTTTTTGTGTATGTGGTACTCTGTTAGGGTTCCCCGAACGCGAACCATCGCGTTTGGGGGCCCCTTTGTAAATCCGACTTATCAGCGTATTTTTTTATCGGTCAGTTTACTCGGCCTATCCAGCAGCAGGGCAGCGTCCAGGTCCTGCATCAACTGCTGGCTCCGAATACGATTGGTGCGAGTATGTCTTCTTCTTCCCTCGGCCAGAGTTTCGCCGGGCTGGTCATAACGTGCGCAGCCAAACATAGCGACAGTCAACAAACACAAAACAAAGGCCAAAATCCATTTCGAGCATCGAGCAGAAAATCTCGCACCTGCTATCGAGTTTCTCATCACTTTTCCCCTTTTTATCATATCTTATGAAGCCCATCGGGGTTCTCTTTCGCAACCGGCTTCAACCATTAGAAGTACTGTAATCTTTATATTTATTATATCAACCCGGCCAGGCGCTGTCAAAGTAAAAATACTCAAACCTGTAGGTCTTTCCAAAGCTTTTCTGCGATAAGTCCCTGTGTAGACAGGTACTTACCGCTTCATTAAGGCCCTCTAACAAACCCAATAAGAGAAAAACCGGATGAGCCGGCAATGGCTGACTTTAGCAACCTAAACCAGTACAAACATTCCCGTCGCAAGAGCAGGGCGGTTCTTTGGTTTGGCAGGTTCTGCTTTTTAAGCGGAAAGCTATTAACGGCCTAACCTGCCCCTAAAATAAATTTCAGCAAATAAGCGACTCCGAAACCGAGATAGTTGCCGACGGCATATCCCAAAAGCGCAACGGAAATCCCCGGCAGCACCAGGTGCTTCCATTTTTTCACAGTGGTAATCGCCATAACCGAGGCCGGTCCGCTTTTTGCGGCTATAGACGCCACCGCCAATACTCTCGAGTCCAGGCGCAAAAGCCGCCCCAGGCCAAAGACAAATAAAAGATGTGTTGCAAGAATAATGCCGGCAAAAATAAAAAGTACCGGGGCGAGCAGCAAAGCGCTTTTAACATCTATTCTTATTCCCACGGCGACAAAAAACATATAAAAGCAAAGATTGCCCAGTTCCATTGCACCTTCCAGTCTCGATGTGAACTTAAACTGTGCTATAATTAAGGCAAAAGTTGTAATCAAAAGAATCGTCGGCAATTTGGGCATATATTCAGCAAGAAGCCCATCTTTTATCCATCCGCTGACAAACATCACCACCAAAGCCATAAAAGACAGGGCGGCAATATCAAAAATCCTCATTTCAGTCGGCTTCGACTGCTGGTTGTATTCAGCAAGGTCAAGCTGTGATGTTTTCCATATTTTAGCTTCCGGATAAAACCTCATGAGCATTTCCGGCACCGTCAGCAAAAACAAAAAGGCAGGAAAAGCGATGAGATTGTCCACCGCATTGGCGGCCGCAAAGAGGTCGGGGTTTCCTATATCAAGGCCTTCCCACAGGGCGAAAAAATTCAAACTTCCGCCTATATAAGTTCCGGCAAAAGGTCCTGCGAGTTTCCAGCCATCCGGCCCGATGAGCCTTTCCAAAAGCGGATTAAGCGATATGGTCGCCAGAACAACGCCTACCAGCGTGCCCATACTGGCAACAGCAAAGGCAACAAACATAGCAAGGCCGGTGTACTTAAATTCGGAAAGCTTTACCTTGAACAATACCAGACAGACCGCAAAAGGCACTGCAAAACCTATCACCAGGCCGCAAAAATTCGCTTCATCAGAGACAATTCCCAGATTGGAAAAAACCGCGCTTATTGTAAGAATAAGAATAACCGGCGATAATTTCCTGGCAAAAGTGAACTTCCTGCTTAAAAAAAGGGCCAAAAGCACTATGCCGGAAAAAACAACCAATAAACCAAACGGGTCTTTAACCATACTGCCAAATCCTGATGAACTGCTTTTGTCTTACTGAACAGCGACTTACGAGAAACAGGTTTATACAGCAAACCAGCAGCAACTGTCAATTGGTTTCAAAGCTCGGCAAAAACGCACTTTTGCCTTTGTCGGCGACCGGACGAAAATTAAGCTGCCCGAAAATCACAAAAAACAACTGGCCTTTGGGCGATTTACCGCTATAATGGTATTGTAAAATAAATTTCAGGAGATGTGTTATGTGTGAAGAATGTGGCTGCAGCGAAACCAAGCAGGACACTTTCGAAGAAAAAGTTAAAAACGTAATAGAGGCCATCCGCCCAAGTCTGCAAAGTCACGGCGGCGACATAGAACTGGTAGGCACAGACGAAGAAAACAACGTCAAAGTACGCCTGCAGGGTGCCTGCAGCGGCTGCCCCGGCGCACAAATGACACTAAAGCATGGAGTTGAACGACTGCTCCGTGAAAAAGTGCCGGAACTTAAAGAAGTCATTGCCGTGAACTAAGCAGCACACTTTAACCACCTTTGAACTTTAATCGGGCCAGATAAACGATGGAAGAGCCGTCTAAAAAACTTGTCGTGGTTATACCGGCATACAACGAAGAACGGACCATACAAAACGCCATAAACGCTCTTAAAGAGATTAGGCCGGATGTCGAACAGGCGGGTTTCAAGTTCCTGATTTATGTGGTAGATGACGGCTCAACGGATAATACCAACCAACTTGCCCGCCAGGGCGGCGCCGACAGAATAATCAAGCATAAAATCAATACCGGGCTGGGTGCGGCAGTTCGAAGCGGCCTTTTCGCGGCCCGAAGAGACCGAGCCGATATTGCCGTCAAATTCGACGCCGACCTGCAGCACGACCCAAATGACATTGTCGAGTTGATTAAACCTATCTTAGATGACGAAGCGGATATCGTTTACGGAAACCGTTTCGGGCAAATCGAATACAAAATGCCGCTGGTAAGAAGGGCCGGCAACACGGTCTTTACAAAGCTGATGAGTATGCTGACCAAATGGCCGTTAAAAGACAGCCAGCCGGGGATTCTTGCGGTGAACCGTGACTATCTGGAGGTATTCAATCTGCCGGGCGATTACAACTATACCCAGCAAATCCTGCTCGATGCATATCATCAGGGGATGAGATTTGCTCATGTGCCGGTGACATTTCGCAGGCGAACGGCTGGAGACAGCTTTATTTCAACGAAATACCCTTTCAAGGTGCTGCCGCAGCTTCTTATGGTCATCATCTCTATAAAGCCGATGAAGTTTTTCCTGCCGGTGGGTTTATTTTTCCTTTTCATTGCGGCAAGTGTATTCAGCGTGGAACTGGTTCTGTGGTTTCTGGAGAAGACACCCAAGCCCGTAATTCATACAAACGCCGTGCTTGGTTCGGCCTTTTTAGGACTGCAGACATTTTTCTTCGGTTTATTGGCCGA
>CAYXPG010000102.1:0-6867 GCA_964467205.1 uncultured Pirellulales bacterium
CGGTACAACGATTCATTTTGTTAGAGGCTCTAAGCACTATACACTGAATTATGTACGTACATTACAAAAACAAGGGGTTGGAAAGGGCTTTAATCGTCGTTAACGTCTTGACGGCGGCGGTGGTGACGGTCTCTTTCGCTATGCTGTTCGGCTTTGATGAGCCGCTCTTTGCTGCGGAGATTTTATATGCCGTTCACGGTGCTTTGCTTTTTGTTTTTATTGTAGAGAAAGTAATCCGGCTGTTTAATGCCGCCTCAAAGGCCGAGTTCTGGCGGGCAAACTGGCTCGAAATACCGCCTTTACTTGCGCTTGCAATTGCTGTTTTTGGGGCAGGCCGATGGTTTAGAACCACCGACCCTGCGGCGGTCAGGCATTTCGCCGTTGGGATTTATCTGGTCCTCCAGGTTGTTACAAAGGTCTGCAGAACAGTGGTGAACCTGGCGGCTACCGGAAGAAACCCAACCAAAATCCTGATAGCGAGTTTTCTGGTTTTGATAGTATCAGGAGCTATCGCCCTGTGTCTGCCCAGGGCCACTGCCGCCGAAGATATAAGTTTTGTCGATGCCTTCTTTACGGCCACAAGTGCTACTTGCGTTACCGGCCTTATCGTAAAAGATACCGGCAAAGACTTTAGTTTGATGGGCAAGTTGATTATCCTTGCGCTCATTCAGCTTGGCGGTCTTGGAATAGTGGTATTTGGGGCGGTCTTTGCCCTGCTTCTGGGACAGGCGCTGAGCTTGCGCGAATCCGTGGCGATGCAGGATTTACTAAGCGCAAGGACTCTCAGCCAAATCGGAAAAATGATAGCTTTTATTTTTGTCGGAACGCTCTTTATCGAGGCCGCCGGCGCAGTCAGTATCTTCAGAATGTGGGACAATGTTCCTGGCTGGCAGGGCAATATGCACCAGCAGTGGTTCTACAGTATCTTTCATTCAATCAGCGCTTTCTGTAATGCCGGCTTTAGTTTATTCAATGACAGTTTCATCGGATACAATAAATGCTGGGGACTATATCTGGTCATTTGCCCGCTCATAATTCTTGGCGGACTGGGTTTTGGGGTGCTTTACGATATATCTAATATTACCACCGAGCGGGTAAGGCGGTTCTTCAAAAAGCTCTTCAGCAGACACCATCGTTTTTCGATGGAAGCGCCGAGAAGGATGCGGCTGCAGTCCAAGATTGTTCTTAGCGTAAGTGCCCTGCTGATAGTGCTGGGGATGTTGGCGGTTATGTTGTTTGAGCGTTATGCAGCCCCGCCTCACGCTGGTAACCCAAACCCCCCGGGTATTCTTGGTGCACTGTTTCAATCGATTACAGCCAGGACGGCCGGTTTCAATACCATCGATGTCTCGGCGATGTCGCCTTCAAGTAGATTTGTTTTGATTTTGCTTATGTTCATCGGCGGCTCGCCCGGCTCAACCGCAGGCGGAATCAAGACCGTAACCTTAGCCGTTGTTGTTATGACAATGATTGCCGCACTGCGCAAACGCTCCGAAGTTGAAATGTTTAAACGCTCCGTCAGGATTGTTGTCGTGGGAAGGGCAATTACCGTTACACTGCTTTTTGTTGCGGTACTCTTCATTGCCACTTTAGCTTTGAGCATTACCGAGAACTCGAACGGTTTTACGATGTCGGACATTATGTTCGAGGCCGGCTCGGCCCTGGGAACTGTCGGGCTTACCACCGGAATAACGCCTTCTTTGACAACCGCCGGGAAATTGATTATCATTGTTGTAATGCTTATTGGCAGATTAGGGCCGTTAACGCTGCTGGCGGCGCTGACGTTTAATTTAAAACCCGTTCGGTACAGTTATCCCGATGAGGCGATAATTGTCGGCTAAAAGAGAAATTAGCCACAAAGACACGAAGCCACGAAGTTAGAAAGCAAATATATTGTAATTTTAGTGTCTTGATGCCTTAGTGGCAAAAAACAGGAGTGATACTATGAGACGGTTTGCTGTAATAGGATTGGGACGTTTCGGCACAAAGTTGGCCATCGCCCTGGCGATGAGCGGCGCCGAGGTCATCGCAATTGATAAAAACAGAGATGAGATTGAGCTGATTCGCGACCAGGTAAGCTGCGCCGTTCGCCTCGACAGCACGGATGAGGAGGCGCTCAAAGCCCAGGGTGTTGACAAGGTGGATGTCGCTATCATCAGTATTGGACAGGGCACTGGCCGGGGATTTGAATCTGCTATTCTAACGGTTGTGAACCTGCGGCAGATGGGCATAAAGCAGATATACGCCAGGGCACAGGACCTGATTGCTGGAGAGGTCTTCTCAAAGGTCGGAGCAAATGAGGTTATCTACCCGGAGATTGAGTCTGCTCAAAGGTGGGCATATAAACTTATCGCACCGCAAATAGGTGAGAAAATCGATTTTGCGCCGGGCTACAGTCTTGCCCGAATCAAATCGCCGGCCAGTTTTGACGGAAAGACGGTTATGGATTTGCAGCTGCGCCAAAAGTACAACGTTAATCTGGTCGCAATCAAAAGGAGCGAGCACAGCAGAAGCAAAAAAAGCGAGAAGAGTGAAAAGGCCGGAATTATCAATGTCCCTATGCCCAACACGGTAATTTATGCCGACGATATCCTGATGGTTGCCGGCTCCGATGCCGATTTGGCTAAGCTGCCGCAAGAGTAAGATGAACCTGTTAATGTTCTTTATGCCAACAATTGTTATTTAGACAGGGCTTATAATTGTGAGTAGTAAAACAGCCATAATAATTGGGGCAGGCCCGGCCGGACTCACCGCTGCTTTAGAGTTAGTTAACAAAACTCAAATCAAGCCCGTTGTTTATGAAGCCACCGCTGATATAGGCGGCATCTCAAAAACCGTCAATTATAAAGGCAACAGAATTGACATCGGAGGACACAGGTTCTTCTCAAAGTCCGACAGGGTTATGCAGTGGTGGATGAATATCCTCCCTTTACAGTCGGCGCCGGCCAGAGATGATATTTTGCTTCAAAGAAATGCCCCGCTTTCAAGTGATACCGAAACCGCGGACCCGGAAAAAACCGACAATGTGATGCTCGTTCGCAATCGCCTCTCGCGGATTTTTTTTCAGCGGCACTTCTTTGATTACCCCATTGCTCTGAACCTTAATACCTTTGCCAATCTCGGACTGAAGCGGATTATTAAAATAGCTCTAAGCTACGGCTGGATTCGCCTCAAACCAGTCAGAGATGAAAAATCGCTCGAGGACTTTTTTATCAACAGATTCGGCACCGAATTGTATCGCACTTTTTTCAAAGATTATACTGAGAAGGTATGGGGCATTCCCTGCAGTCAAATCAAGCCCGAATGGGGCGCCCAGAGAATAAAGGGTCTGTCAATTACCAGGGCGGTTTTTCATGCGCTCAAAAAAATAATCCAGCCGGACTCATCTATCAGGCAAAAAAGTACCGAGACTACCCTCATCGAACAGTTTATGTATCCAAAATTCGGCCCGGGTCAAATGTGGCAGCAGGTCGCAGACCTTATTTGCGAAAAAGGCGGGCAGGTGCACTTAAACCATAAAGTTGACCGATTGGAGCTTCAGAACAACGCTATAGTGCAGGCCGGCATAGAGCAGTTGAATACCGGACAGACGATAACTCAACAGGCCGATTACTTTTTCTCCACAATGCCTGTTAAGGATTTGGTAGAGTCGCTCGGACAGACCGTGCCGGATGATGTTAAAAAAACAGCCGATGGCTTGGTCTATCGCGGTTTTGTAACCGTGGGACTGCTGCTCAAAAAGCTTAAAATAAAAAACGAAACAAAACTGAAAACCATTAATGATATCGTTCCTGATAACTGGATTTACATTCAGGAAAAAGATGTGAAACTCGGCCGGCTCCAGATTTTTAATAACTGGAGCCCTTATATGGTCAAAGACCCCGATACCGTCTGGATGGGGCTGGAATATTTCTGCGACGAAGGCGACGAGTTATGGAGCAAATCCGACACTGACTTTGCCGAATTTGCAATAGACGAACTGGCCGGCATCGGCATTATCGATAAAGCAGACGTTCTCGACAGCGTAGTCATTCGTATGCCCAAAACCTATCCGGCTTACTTCGGCAGCTATGATAACTTCGATGTCATCAGAAAATTCACAGATAAAATTAAAAACCTGTTTTTGGTTGGCAGAAACGGTATGCATAAATATAACAATCAGGACCATTCAATGCTGGCGGCTATGACGGCTGTTGACAATATCGTTGCCGGCGTTAAATCCAAAGACAATATCTGGGCCGTCAACGCCGAAGAGGAATATCATGAAGAAAAATAGTGCCACTGGTTCTCAACCGGTTACCCGGCTGATTTGGATTTTGCTCACCATATTTTTTGTTATCATTGTTATTCACCTGGCCAAAAGAGATTTTAACAGTGATGAGTTTGAAGCTGTTCATACAGCGTGGAAAATCCAGCAAGGTGAAAAAATCTTTGTCGATTTCTTTCAGCATCATCACCCTTTTTATTACTATATGTTAATCCCTGTATTGGCAATTTTTGGCCAAACAATCACCGCTGTCTTTGCGATGAGGCTTGTAAGTCTCGTAATGCTGGCTTTAATGCTTTTTGTTACATATCGGCTTTCGCTGACGATTTTCAGCGACAAACAAAGCGCTCTTATCAGCGTGCTCTTGTTGTCCGGCGCTGTTATCTTTGTCAACAGGGCAATTGAGATTCGCCCGGACGTGCCCCAGACCCTCCTCTCGCTTGCTTCGCTGCTTATGTTGTTTAACTATTTTGAAAAAAAACGCCGACTGAATTTGGTAATAAGTGCCGTTTTTTTAGCGGCTGCATTCATCTTCCTGCAGAAAGCGGTGTTTCTTATCGCTCTAATCGGTCTTCTTTTGCTAATCTGCGCTTACAAAAAGCAAATCTCTTTTACGGATGTGTTTATCTACAGCATAGCGTTACTGGTGTCCGTTTTGCCTTACTTTGTGTATTTAGTCTGCAGCGGGACCTTATCAGTCTATGTGACATTTAACTGGCTTTTGAATATGAAGTTCCTCCATCACTTCACCGCCTTTGAGGCGCTCGGATATGCTGTCCTGACCAACACGTTGCTTTGTGTTTTTTATCTCTGGGGGCTGCTGAAGTTTTCAAAGAAACCACAACCCAACAGAATCGGCTGGATATCCCTGGCCTTGTTGGGTTCGGTTTTCCTCGTTCGGGCGCCGTACAAACAGTATTTTATGATTGTAATTCCCTTGATGGCAATCGTAGCGGCAAATGCCGTTTGGCAGTTGTTTGCAAAAAGAACGAAATGGTTGGTTGCTGTGCTGATGTTATCGACCCTGCCGCCTGCCTTGTTTTTACTTAACAGACTCAAAGAGAACAACGCAGCGCAGATAGAGAAGATAAATTATGTTCTCTCCATTACCGGCCCGGAAGATTTCGTCTATGATGGCAAGGTCGCCTTTAACCTTTTCAGAAGGGATATCGACTACTTCTGGTTTTCCGTCCGGCTGAACAAGGCTCTTGCAACATATCAGACAATGACAGAGTATAACTACGACATTTACGAGTTAATTGAAAAGTTCAGGCCGAAAATCATTTCAGATTGTCAAATTCAAAACATCCGACACGAAGCTGTCGCTTCTGATTACATACAATCTGATAAATTTGAGAATTTATTTATTAGAAAAAACGACTTGTAATGTTCATCGGCTGAATCTCAGCTTAGAGAATCTTATCGACGATAAATGTTGCGCCAAAGAATATATCCACTGTCATTGCCGAGTACAATACAGCCCATCGCAGCCGGCGGCATCGAAGTCTTGCACTTACAATGAACAGGACTATCCCGGCAGCAATAGCACCGAGTATGTACATCCTGGCGGTTTGAACAAGCACGTCGGCGTATCCAGCCCCCAACCCAGCAATTAGTTTGTAGTATTTTGTCGCCAGCAGAAGTGTACAAACTGCCAATGCCACCATTATTGCCGTAGCGCCCAGAAACCATTTCCTGTCGCCAAAGCCCGCTGAGACAAATCCCTGCAATCCTTCGCCTATGAGTATCGAGCAGCACAGCATCGGCACACTCAGCCAGATAAGCGGACTTGTATTCAGCAAAGGACCACAAAAGGCCGGTATTGTGCCGATGCAAAAGATAAATATCACACCTATTCGCCGGGCCGCAAGCATCATTGAAAAACCTATCACGAGCGCCGCTACTGGTACGTGGTAAAAGCCGATTAGAGTCAAATTACGCTTAGCCGCAACCAGTGGAGCCGCCAATCCTGCCAAATCGGCTAATTGCAGCCTTGTTTGTATTGGAATCGGGAAAAGCCCATAGCAGGCAGCAACCTTGAAAAATAGCACAATTACCAAAAACGGCAGAGCGGCAAGCGGTATTCTTACCCATCGCAATTTAGACCTTGGGCCGTACGCAGCAGGACAGAACAGCCAGGGTATTATCGCAGCTAAGAAACCTGCCGTCGGATGGTATTTACCCAGCCCCAGCATAAAAGGACTGAAGCCGTAAAGTGCACCGGCAAAAAACGATGCCCCAAACGCCCCAACCCACCGCCGACTAAGCACAAAGCAGCCTAAAGAAGCTGCACAAACGTTTACAAGCAGCAGGTATTGTTGTTTGTCGAAGTTTTTAAAATACGGCTGATACAAATATACGGCAAACCCGGCATACAGTATCGCCGCTGCAAATAACTTGCTCAGGTTTTTATTCATGCTTTTCATCCGTGAACAACGTTTAGTCAATCAAGCTGCAAGTCATAAGCGACAGGTTGTGGATTATTTGAGAATCACTTTGCCGCTGCCGGTAGTTACTCTGCCTATCCTGTAAACCTGCTCGCCGTATCTGGTCAGTTTTTTCACTATCGAGTTGGCAAAATCCTCCGCCACTATCAGCAC
>CAYXPG010000103.1:0-6855 GCA_964467205.1 uncultured Pirellulales bacterium
CAACAAAATAATCAATTATCAACAATCGATAATCAATCATTTCCCCCCAACCCCGTCTGTCGCGGCGAAGCCTCTGGCGAAGACGGACCGAAGCGGTTCCACAATTTCTGCATTTATTCCTTCCGGATGGTTCAATCACGCAACGGCGTTTTATCCCGGTTTAAAACCCCGTATTTGCGGCAGATATCTATCACTTTATCGATTGGAAGAGCCTCTACCTTGTGACCATCCTTTCCGGTCATAGTGGTAGCCTTAAAAAGAGAATTATAGATGGCTTCTTCGGTGGCCTCTATCACTGCAGCAAATAAAGGTGTCATTTTACTGTTCGCCAACTCCTTTGGAAGATTTTTTTTACTCGAGCCGGCCCTTAGCCGAAGTGACTCGCTGCTTGAGAAGGCAATAACATAGTCTCCGCTTCCACCACTCATAACAGAACCCGTCCTGCCCAATGCCAGAGTTGCCCTTTTGGCAAGTCTCTTTAGATTGCGATGCAGCAGGGGTGCATCAGTAGCCACCACAATCATACAAGAGCCCTCTACCTGCTCATCCTGTTTTTTCACGGCGAGCTCTCCGCCAACTGGTGCACCGTTGATAGTCAATGTCCCGCCGTAATTGGTTTGAACCAGCACTCCTACTGTATATCCCCCCTGTGATTTTGGCAGTACTCTGGACGAAGTCCCAATACCCCCTTTAAAACCGAAACAGACCGTCCCTGTGCCCGCCCCTACTGAGCCCTCAGCAACCGGGCCATTTGATGCCTTCTCTATTGCTTCTCGGATATGCTTGTGGCGGATATGCCTGCTTCGGATATCGTTCAGCATCCCATCATTAGTCTCACCCACTACCGGGTTAATAGATATTACCTTCTCATTGCCGGGCAGACTAAGCATATATTCGATGAGCCCATCCGCTACCAAAGGGGCATTAAGAGTGTTGGTCAACAGGATAGGGGTCTCGATATTGCCCAACTCCTCGACTTGAGTAAAACCAATCAATTTGCCGAAACCGTTGCCAACATAGACGGCAGCCGGCACTTTCTCCTTAAACAGATTTCCCGAATGAGCAAGGACAGCTGTTACACCAGTCCGTACATTTTCGCCCTCGATGAGTGTAACGTGGCCAACCTTAACACCTTTGACATCTGTAATGGCATTCAGCCTGCCGGTTGGAAGTACCCCCGCCACAACTCCTGCTTCTCTCGCTCTGGGCCTATCATACACCTTTTCCATTCTTTCTTTTCCCCAGGCTGATACTCCAAGAATGAATACTAAAAGCAATATCCTTTTTGTTATCACATATTTCATATCCCGGCTTCCCAAAATTCATATTATTAATCCCTTGATTAAAACTCTTTCGAAACTGCCCGGCCCCCAATAGTGCACACTCTTTCTTGAGCGTAAAGAATTTGTACTTCTCCGAAATATTGCAGAACCACCACAAAGAACCGGACTGAATAAAGCAAAACAATCTCACTTTAACTTGATGGGCAATCCTTTGTCCCGTGATTTAGCTATAAATGCCGTTATCTCTTGAAGCAAAACCTGCATCTGCTGAGTATTTTCAAGCAGACTTTCATACAGTCGGCCATCGCTTACGAGCTGGGCCGCCGTGCCTTTGCCTTCATTTATCTTCTCTAAAATCTGCCGCAGTTCGACTGTCGCCTTACTTAACTCTTCACTCGTATCGGTCGCCGAAGCAAAGAATTTCTCAAATCCTTTTAGCGTCTCTATCGACTGCTTTGACATCTCAGACATATTAGCCAAAGTAGTTTTGAGATTTGCCTTATTGTTCGGGTCACCAATAATTTCGTTGGTATTTTCTATAAGGCTGTACAGCCCCTCGACCAGTTTGTCCAGCTTTTCCTGGCTCTCTGCAGGGAAAAACTCACTCGTCATACCGGCTGAACCTTGCAGGAGTATTTTATCAACCAAAAAATTTGTCTCCGGCCTGTTCGGATCAAGCGGTTTCAAAGGTAAAGCAGGGTCAACTTTAAGTTCAATATAACTGCTGCCAAGACCTCGTGTCATCAATTTTACTTCGACATTGGATGGGACATTAACATATCTTTTATCTATCCGAAGAACAACTTTAGTCTGATGATATTCCAACCCTGTGTTTAAATCTTTAAGTCTCTCCGGCGCCATAACGTTTGTCACTCTGCCGATTTGATAGCCGCAAAACCGCACAGGAGTATCCTCCTGAACTCCCTGGGCCGTCGGAAATTGAACAAAAACCTGAAATGAGCCTATCTTGCTGATGCTTGTCGGCAAATCACCGAACTTGTATATCAGCCAGACAAGCGCACACATTGCCATAATAACAAAAACTCCAACTATAATATTACGCGTTCTCTGCGTGGTTTCGTAATCACTCACTTTTTGCTTCCTTTCAAATCAGTTCGACCTTCCAGAAACAATTCCCTTATGGCACGCAACGGATAACCGCTCTCGTTAAGTTTTTTTATCAGCTTAATTCGCTCTATTGCCTTTTCGTCAAAGAGCCTTCGCCCACTCGGGCTTACTTTGGTCGGCTCAACTAAGCCGACCATAATGTAATATTGCAAAGATTGCCGCGAAATGCCAGCTTTTTTTGCCGATACGCCTATTGGCATTAATGGAACCCCATTTCGCTTTTTATCGCAAAATGGGTACCCGAATTTGCTTTTCTGACTCAAAACCTTCCTTCATATACTCTTTTAGCATTTTAGAGCCGGCAAAAAAACGTGAACTACCCATTCTTTTTAACCATAGCCCCTACCAGAGCCAGCAGCGACGACCTGACTTGTTCAAATGTCAATTGCTTAACCGCCTCTTTGGTACATCCTGATTTATCCAGCTTCTTTAACCCCTTTGGTGAAATCATTAGCAAATAATCAAAACCATCCGGAATACTTTCCTGGCTTTGCCGAAAGGCCTCACGAAGCAGCCGTTTCAATCGATTACGCACAACCGCCTTACCACACGATTTCCCGACAGAAACACCCAATCGCCGATACCCGCAGTCGTTTTCTGCCATATACAATACAAGCAATCCATCACTGACACGCTGCTTACCAGCCAAAATAGTTCTGAAACGCTCATTATTAGCAATTATCTTCTTTTTCGAAAGAGAAAACCGTTTCAAAGTTTCACCGTAAATTACCAACCGTCAATTGCTAACCGGTTGCTAAAGCTATTTCGTCTGCCGTTTTACGCCTGGTTAATACTTCAGCACTTATCTTGCGAAGCACTTTGTGATAGTTCAAAACACCTGCAAGCTCATCATTATCATCACCTGCCACTACGGCTATATGTTCCAAATCATATTTTCTCATATACTCCATCACCTCTTCCAGTGCCCTCTCTGGTGTAACCTTGTCCTTCACAGGTCCGGCAACATCACACGCAAGCAGCCAACCGGCAACATCCTGGTTTGCAAACATCTCTTTGATACCAGCGATACTAATTTCCCCTGTAATCTGCGACTGATTGTCGATGACCGGATAATACACGGCGTCTGTGGTACTGAAAATCTTGAGAATCTCCTGCAATAGCAAATCCTGGGCTATGCTTACCGGCTCGGTATCCATTATATCTTTTACATTGTATTCTTTTATCAGGTCCTCTTCGGTAACATTAAGACCAACTTCGCCTGCCTTTTTAACACCTACTTTTACCAGCATCGGCCCGAGTAATTCTATTATAAATGTTTCTGTCATAACGACCATAATAATCATCCGCCCAAATACCGTATTAAACTGCTGGCCGGCCAAAATGGCAAGACCAATCGCCACACCTGCCTGAGGAAGCAGACAGATTCCCAGGTATTTCTGAACAACGGCAGGTGCTCCCGAATACCTTGCTCCCAGCCATGAGCCTGTTATTTTGCCGGCTACCCTGAAGGAAATATAAACTGTTGTCATAATCACCATTTGTGCCGACATCCTTCCAAAGTCCATATGCGCACCTGCAAGTACAAAGAATGCTATGAATATAGGCGGTGAAAATTTCTTGACCAGTTCAAAAGTGCTCTTGCTCCGGCGTGGAGCTAAATTGGCAATTGTTATACCAAGCGTCATGGCTGGCAAAATAGGGTCAACACCGGGTATCATTGAGATACCGACAACTATCATCAACAAGGCCAAAGCAAATTCCAGTATCTTGTCATCTGACCTGACAAACTTTAGCAGATAGTAAAGCGAAACTCCCGCTAAGAATCCCAATATCACCGCACCAACGATTTCACCAAACAGCACGAGCATGCCCCCAGAAAGCGTATCCTGCCCTGTGCCTGTAAGTGCTTTGGCTCCCGTCGCTGCCCCACGGTACAGCAACAGCGCCAAAGCATCATCGAGTGCAACAATCGCAAGTACTGCCGCCGTCAAAGGTCCTCTTGTCTTATACTCCCATAAAACATTCACCGTTGATGCCGGCGCCGTAGCCGAGGCAATCGCACCAAATAAAAGCCCCATAGCCATCGAAGTATATATATTATGCGTTATGAACCACAAAACTGCAGATGTACCACACGCCACTAATAAAAATGTTCCTATACCCTGCGAGAAAAGAATGATGAAAAATTGCCTGCCGTACTTCTTAAATACCTCACTGCGAAGCTCACCGCCAATCATAAAACCTATTATACCCAATGAAAACATTGTAAAGGGTTTAAGACTCTCAATAGTTTCGCTGGTTATTACGTTGAAACAATCACCCAGAAGCACTCCGACAATCACACAGCCGACAACCTGGGGTATATGGAATCTTTGCACAAGACGTGCACCGAATGTGCCCCCTAAAATAATCAACCCGAACAGCAAAACCATATTCAAATAATTTGACTGCTCAATGTTCGCATTGACAAATGAATAAAACATAGCAATCCAATTTCAAGTTTTGTACAAATCGGCTGTATTAAACGCTTTGCATACTATCAGCTTTTTGCTGTCGTGACAATACTTCAGCACTAAGAGACCGGCGAACAGCGTGACAATCCAAAATACCGACAAATCTATCGTCTTGGCCTGAAGCTACAACCGGAATGTGCTCAATATCAAGCTGCCTGGTTTTCTCGAATGCCTCAGACAATGCTACAGTCGGAGTCACTTTCGCAATCGGCGGCTCCATAATATCAAGCGCCACCAGCCAGTCGTTTAACTCCTGCGTTGTAAAAGTATTTCTGATGCCGTCAAGTGTAACGGCCCCTATCAACCTATTGTCATTATCAACGACAGCGTAGTAAAAATTATCCGTAGTGCTGATTACTTTGATTACTTCGCTCAAAGACATACCCGCAGAAATAGCCGGAACCTCCCTGTCCATCACATCTTTAACACCGTAAGTTCTGATAAGGTCTTCTTCTGTAATATTAAGTCCTACCTCACCGGCCCTTTTAACCCCAACCTTCACAAGCATCGGCCCAAGTATTTCCATCACAAATGTTGCTGTCATAACAACCATAATAATGATTTTGCCAAGTTCTGCATTAAACTGCTGGCCGGCCAAAATGGCAAGACCAATCGCCACACCCGCCTGTGGAAGCAGACAGATTCCAAGGTATTTACGAACTACCGCCGGTGCTTTGGAGTGCTTGGCACCAAACCAACTGCCGGCTATCTTTCCTGCAACCCTGCATATTAGATATACAACTATTAAAACCAGCATCCACCTGGTCATTGACCCAAACTTCATATGCGCACCCGCCAGAACAAAAAATGAAACGTAAACAGGCGGTGTAAACTTCTTAACAAGTTCGAAAAGACTCTTACTTTGCCGAGGCGCCAAATTAGCCATCGTTATACCTAATGTCATAGCAGGCAAAATCGGGTCTATCCCCGGTATTATCGAAACGCCAACAATAAGAAGAAGCGATGCAAGAGCAAAATCTAAAATTTTCTCGTCGGATATTACAAATTTCAGCAGTAAATAAAGTATTACACCTGCCAGAAAACCCAGCAGTACAGCTCCGATTATCTCACCTAATAAAATAAGCGTAGTGCTTATGACAGAATTGTCTCCACCTGTTCCCATAAGTGCTTTTGCACCTGTTGCCGCACCGCGATACAGCAACAGAGCCAACGCATCATCGAGTGCAACTATCGCAAGCACTGCTGTTGTCAATGCCCCTCTCGTCTTGTATTCCCATAAAACATTTACAGTCGCCGCCGGGGCGGTCGCAGACGCAATAGCCCCAAAGACCAGCCCTGCTGCTATCGAGGTGTATAAATCGTGCAATATAAACCAGGCAACTGCCGATGTGCCCACAGCCACCAACAAGAAAGCCCCCATCCCCTGCGAGAAAAGAATTATAAAGAATTGCTTACCATATTTTTTAAAAACATCGCTGCGAAGCTCAGCCCCTATCATAAACCCAATAACACCCAAAGCAAACATCGTAAAAGGTTCGAGCGCCTCAATAGTCTCATCGGTTATAATACCGAAACAATCACCAAGGAGTATTCCAACGACGATACAACCGACAACCTGTGGAACATGAAGTTTCTGAAAAAGACGTGCACCAAATGTTCCTGCCAGGATAATCAGTCCGAACAGCAAAGCCGGATTCAAATAACCGAAAGTCTCTGCATTCGCGTTAGCAACTAAATAAATCATACTGGTTCCATATCAAAACTTTCCGACACAGCACTTTGCCATTTTGCCATCATTTTACAAAACAGCTTCCCTGTACATATTATCTGCTTTTTGCTGACGTTTCAACACCTCAGCGCTAAGCGACCGACGAACAGAGTGACAATCCAAAATCCCGACAAATGTCTCGTCCTGGCCTGAAACTACAACCGGAATGTATTCAATATCAAGCTGTTGTGTTTTCTCGAACGCCTCTGACAATGCTACAGCCGGCGTCACTTTCGCAATC
>CAYXPG010000104.1:0-6835 GCA_964467205.1 uncultured Pirellulales bacterium
ACGCACAACCTCTGGCTCCGGAGGCCAGCGCTCTATCCAATTGAGCTACGGGGACAATTGCCATATCCTGATATACCAGAAAATATAATGAAGTCAAGCCTTCCTGCCCGATATACTGCTCAGCCGTCTTATTTCCTGATTTTACTGCTGCCAATTTCACCAATTTTCTTGACGGGCATCTTTTTTGGGGTTTTAATACTGCTTCTTGAACAAGAAAAGAAAAACGAAAGGTAGAAATATGAAAGTCAGCAAGCGAGCCGGTCGGGTTCAACCGTCAGCCACTATAGCAGTCTCTGCACGGGCAAAAGAATTAAAGGCTCAGGGCGTCGATGTAGTTAGTTTCGGGGCCGGTGAGCCGGATTTCGACACACCTGATTTCATCAAGGATTCTGCCGTAGAGGCTATGAAAGCAGGCCATACCGGATACACCGCCGCTGTTGGCGTAATTGAGTTAAGGGCCGCTATCGCCGACAAACTCCGAAAGGAAAACGGTCTCAAGTACAGCCCCGAACAAATCATTGTTACTATCGGCGCCAAGCACGCCATCTATGAGGCGATGCAGGCGGTTCTTGACCCGGGCGATGAGGTTATTATGCCCGCACCATACTGGGTAACATATCCCGATGCCGCAAAGCTTGCCGATGGGGTCCCTAAAGTGATTCAGGGCGACAGGGCTAAAGACTATAAAATTACGCCGCAGCAGTTGAAGGACGCCATCAACGAAAAAACCGCTATGTTGATAATTAATTCCCCCAACAATCCCGGCGGTTTCAGCTACTCACCCGAAGAACTTGCCGCTCTGGCAGAGGTGCTCGAAGGAACGGAAGTAGTTGTGCTTTCGGATGAAATTTACGAAAAGCTCATTTACGGCGATACCAAATTTATCAGCTTTGCTTCAATAAGCGACGATGCGTATAACAGGACACTGACGGTAAACGGTTTGAGCAAGGCCTTTGCGATGACCGGCTGGCGTCTCGGCTATGCCGCAGGGCCTCTGGATGTTATAAAGGCAATGGGGCGATTGCAGTCTCATATGACTTCCAATCCTGTAACTTTCGTTCAGCAGGCAGCTGTTACCGCATTGACCACGACCACGGGCGTTGTTCAAGAGATGCGGACAGAATTCGAGCGGAGAGGCAAATATATGGCCCAGCGTCTAAACAGCCTCGAAGGCGTCGTCTGTCTTGAACCTACCGGTGCTTTTTACTGTTTTCCTGATGTTTCGGCACATTATGGCCGAAATATTAACGGTGCTCAAATCAAGGGCAGTATGGATTTTGCAAAAGCGCTTTTGGAGCAGGCCAACGTTGCAGTTGTCCCGGGCCTGCCCTTTGGCTGTGATGATAATGTGCGATTGAGTTTTGCCTGCTCACTCGAACAGATTACAAAAGGGTTGGATAGAATAGAAAAGTGGCTCAGCCAATAAAAAACAAAGAGTGAAGTATTTAATCCTCTTGCCGGCCCGGCTGGACATTTTTTAAATTTTTTTTATTTTATCGCCAACACCCGAACGCTCTGAACCGTCTAATTATTACAGTTGAGCATAGGTCAAAGAGCCTGTGTTTTGGTTTTGGAGTTCTGAGTGCAACGCAGGTCACAACGACAAAATCTAAAGGATATCCGTAATGGGCGAACCGAAGCCTGTGAGGCGGCAGTATGTCGGAATTACAGGTCAATTTACCGTTTTATAGTATATTTGACTTCTGATGCATCTGTCGCTGAAGACCTGACACAGGAGGTTTTTGTTTCCGCCTGGGAGAATATTGACCGGTATAAAGGGCGCGCGTCATTAGGAACGTGGCTGCACAGAATTGCTTATCACAAATTTATTGATTCAAAACGAAACTCCGAACGACGCATTGCTCTCAAAGATAAATTAAGAAAAGAAGCCCGTAATACGCCCGAAACTTTTAATCCCTTGTACCGGGTCATGGCCGATGAACGCTCACGTTTTTTGTATGAGGCAATGCAGAAACTGGAATCGCCTGAATACGTTCTGATAGTTTTGCATTACATTCAGGGCCTTAGCTTTCGTGAGATGACTAAAGTGCTTGATGAGCCCACAGGGACCGTTAAGTGGCGGACCAGCAAAGCGCTGAAAAAATTAAAACATATTTTGACTGGCAGGGTAGAACAATGACAAAGAATCAGGAAAATAATTGGCAGGATTTGACATTGAAGTCGCTCGAAAACAGGTTGCGTCATCTCCCGGATGTCGAAGTCCCCGAAACGCTCCAGAATAAGCTCTTAGCTACAACTCCGGATAGGCAGCCTGAAGTCACCCGGGAGTATCGCATTAAATGGCATCGGCGCGTTTTCCGCTTCGGGGCAACTGCTGCTGCAGCTATTTTGATTATTGCTTTAACGTTTATGGTGGATTATGGTCTCTCTATACCTTCACAGCTCATTCTAACAGAACTCAATGATACGTCCCTTTGCTACACGAGGTGGGACCAATACAACTTTATGTTTGAGCAAAACAGCACTTATGTTGAAAAATCCCTGCCCTATGAATTAAAATGGCCGGTGATAAATCTAAATGAACCTGTGTATTGAGAGCCGGTGCCGGGCGGCTCTGACCGCCCATAAATCTGTTATATACTTTGAGTATCCACTAAATAATAAGCTTAACCTTGACGATACAATACTTAGGAGTTATTATTTGACTGTAATAATGTGTGTTTAGGCAACAGAAAAATGGTAATCGAAGAAATCATAAATGAAATAGATATCAACTCACAAAGCACAAAACCTGTAATTTCCAGACTGGCGATTATTTCTGCTATGTTTGGCATACTCGGTCCTTTTTTCACCGGCGCTATGTGGATAGTAACGTGTAACAATTTTTTAACTTTAGGCAGTCCCCTTGTAATAGCCCCTTTTTCCTGCGGCCTAACGTGGATATTAGGGATTGTATTGGGGACAAAGGCGCTTAAACAGATAGAGAGTAGTCAGGGACAATTGGTTGGAAGAGAGTATGCTATTGTCGGGATTTTCACTTCTGCTCTTTGGATGCTTTTGGTTTTTATGGTTCTTTTTTTGCCTATGATTTATTGTGTAAACAGTTGAATATTATGCTCTTGAATTTTCGTTGCTTGTTCAAACAGGTTACTCAAAGTTGGATAGAATAGAAAAATGGCTGAGTTAATAGAAACAAAAAAACGTTCTGCTCTTTCCGGCTGGCCGATGATTTTCGGCTGGCTCGCTATGATGATTTTTGCGCTGCATTCCTCTACGCATATGGTTGGTGCCGGTGATACCTGGGTCGCAATGGCCTGTGGCAGACATTTTCTAAATCACGGTGTCGATACCATCGAGCCTTTCAGCGCCAATTCACACAAAGCCGGCCCCAATGAGGAAACGATGTCCGCTTATGCAAAGCAGCTTTACAATTCCGTAAAGAATAAGCCCGGTATCAAGGCATCGATGGCAAGATGGTGGGCAGGCAAAGCGGTCAACTTCGGCCAATGGCCCGAATGGCAAAAGTCGTTCGCAAAATGGATACATCCTACCGGCTGGATAAACCAAAACTGGCTCACCCACGTTATCTTCTACTGGCTTACGCACGAATCACCCTTTGCGGATGCACAAACTTACTCATTCAATACTCTCGTTTACTGGAAATTTGCGATTTACATTATCACCGTTATTTGTGTTTACTATATGGGTATTAAGTTGGGTGTCAATCCGGCACTTTCGGCTGTTTTTGCCTGTTTTGCAATGTTTGTCGGACGCTCCTTTTTTGACGTACGGCCGGCGGGATTTTCAAATCTCCTGGTGGCGGTCTTTTTGCTTATTCTAATACTCGCTACATATCGGAACATACTCTATATATGGCTCATCGTCCCCCTTACGGTTTTCTGGTGTAATGTTCACGGCGGATATATCTACGCCTTTATAATGCTCGTGCCGTTCGTGGCCCTGAATTTTCTAACGCTTTTTTCGAAGAAACTCTTTGTTTCTATCGGCAAAAAAGGCCTATATCACACTATTGCAGCCGGCTTTGTTACTTTAATAGCGGTTATTCTGTTTAACCCGTTTCATTTAACGAGCTTGACTCATACTTTTGTCATCAGCTTCAGTGAACACGCTAAGATGTGGCGTACCGTCAACGAATGGCATCCCGCTTTCGAGTGGAGCAATCCCGTCGGAGATGAAATACCTTTTTTAATAATGTATATTATTGCCTGGGTGCTCCTCGTGGCCTGGTTTATAGTATTGATACTGACTTCGCGTTTTATTAACCGTCTGCCGAAGCGTAAAGATAGCTCCGACGAGTATTGCCGGCCCAAAATAGATTTGGCTCTGATGGTTATTGCCGCTTTGACTATTTATATGGCCATTCGTTCTCGCAGATTTATACCGATAGGGGCGATAGCTGCCTGCCCGCTTCTGGCTTTGTTCATCGACCAGACGGCTCGTGCAATTTCTGCGATGCGAAGCTTCCATAATAAGAGCAAACTTGCAGTTCCGGCGATGACACACCGCCTGCAGTCATATTTTATCATAGCCGGAGCTCTTGCTGTTGCATTTTTCGGCACATGGTGGGGGCTTCAATTTAAATATGTTTATCTCGACCCCTGGCCTACCGATACGATACTCAATTCAGTTTTTATGAGGATGACCGCCTCCGACGCCAAGCCTTTTTGGGCCTGTCAGTTTATTAGAATGAACAACCTCAAAGGAAAAATGTTTAATTACTGGACAGAAGGGGGATTTGTCGCCTGGGGACAGAACCCTGACCCTGAAACCGGCAAAACTCCTCTGCAGTTATTTATGGATGGAAGGGCACAGGCAGCTTATGAACCCGAAGCTTATAGAGTTTGGTCGCAAATAATGTTCGGAGGTCCCATCGTCCAGATTACCAGGCAAAGAAAGCAAAAGTTTACCTCCGCTAAATATGCCGAAATTGGAAAATGGATAGATAAACAGCTCAAGAAACGTGACGTATGGGTCGTCTTAATGCCGGCAAAAGAATTTAACGGCTATTTCGTCAGGGGCATTGAGAGGCATCCTGATTGGCGGCTTGTTTTCTCGAATAACAAGATGAAATTGTTTGTTGATAGTTCAACCCCCCAGGCCAAAGAACTTTTAGAGAGGGTGGTGTACCCCGATGATTTCACCAGATACATTATTGAGTCACGTAATTTACTTTTGACAGGCCCTGATACGGATGCAAGAAAGAAGGGATTTGAATTGGCTATCAAGGCCTTCCGGATAAATCCCTCCGGTGCTGCTATGCGCAACATTGTAGTCTCAGCAAACTTGTCAGAGCTCGAACCATCTGTCAGTAAGTTTTGTAAAGATTATTTCGACGACTTTATTGAAAATAAAGACAGTTATGTCAAAGAGCACGGCTACCACCACAGAATGGTGGCAGCTTTTATGGCGATGGACCACCTGCAGAGAATGGCCGCAAGAGAAAAGAACTATCAAGACGTGAAATTGTATACTACTAAAAGGAGGGAATTTTTGAGGGAGCAGAAACAAATGATTAAAAATAAAAGGTGGTAACCAGTGTCGGATAACGAATTACCACAGACAGAAATCGATTCGGAACGACAGAGACCTGTTTCTATAAGCGTTTTTTTCCCTTGTTATAATGAGCAGGACAATGTCGCCCGCACAACCGAACAGGCCTTAGCAGTTTTGGAGAAGCTCAACACCGATTTTGAAGTAATCATTGTTAACGACGGCAGTTCCGATGCCACCGCTAAGATTGCCGACGAAATAGCCGCCAAGAACAACAGGGTAAAAGTGGTGCACCATCCCACTAATCTCGGCTACGGTGCTGCTTTGCAGTCCGGCTTCAAAACCGCCTCCAAAGAGCTGGTCTTTTATACCGATGGCGATGGCCAGTTTGATATTAATGAAATGCCTGCTTTGCTGTCCCTGATGGAGCAGTATGATATTGTTACCTGTTATCGATTGAACCGTCAGGACAATCTGATTCGCAAAATCAATGCCTGGTGCTGGACAAAGCTGGTTTGTCTGCTCTTCCGTATGAAAATCCGTGATATCGATTGTGCTTTCAAATTATTCAAAAGAGAAATTTTTGATAACATTGAAATGGTAAGTGCCGGCGCCCTTATCGACACTGAAATCCTGGCCCGTGCCATCCGCATCGGCTACCGTTATACTCAAAAAGGTGTACATCATTATCCGCGAACGGCAGGGACCCAAACCGGCGCAAAAATAACTGTAATTCTCCGCGCATTCAAAGAATTGTTTAAACTACATAGTCAAATCAGAAAGCAAAGCCCGGAAAAACAAAAAAAGTAAATTTGCTAAAGCTTTTTTCATTTTGTTCTTTGCTTATTGACGCTCTGACGAAATATTTTTTTCTTCTTTAATTTTTTTATAGCCACTTTTGCCGCTTCATTATGGTCGAACGCCATATCTTTCGGCAGTTTCTCTATATCGAACCACTTCGCCATTGCTGCATCGTCACCTGCTTTTATTTTGGTCTGTCCTTTTTTCGCAAAACCGATAAAAGCGATTGTAATTTGTCTGCCCCTTGGGTCTCTGCCGACTTTGCCGAAGGTATGCATCTGTTCGAGTTCTACGCCGCTTAGCCCTGTCTCTTCCGACAGTTCTCTTTCTGCAGCGCTCTCAAGTTCCTCATCAGGCCCCACAAAGCCGCCCGGCAGCGCCCATTTATCCTTGAACGGCTCAATCTTACGATTGACA
Organism: uncultured Pirellulales bacterium; assembly: GCA_964467205.1. Taxonomy (GTDB): domain Bacteria; phylum Planctomycetota; class Phycisphaerae; order Sedimentisphaerales; family Anaerobacaceae; genus CAYXPG01. The sequence goes on from CAYXPG010000104.1 coordinate 6,691, forward strand.
AGCAATAGGTGTGCTTTGTTTTTCAAAAAGCAAAAGACCGCCGCATCAACCGTAACCATCGGCCTTGGCCAGTCATAAATATATTTACCTTTTTTAGCCAAAGTTTGCCTTTTGCCGCTTGCTTACTGATAGTTAATGGTTCAAA
>CAYXPG010000105.1:0-6799 GCA_964467205.1 uncultured Pirellulales bacterium
TTGAAATCAAGCAAATTTACACATAAGGCTCGACTATGGCACAAAATTCACCTATAATTGCATTTTGAAGCCTAAAACTCCAAGGATTTACAATATTGTTTGTAATTCAAGGGCTATAGGATGGACGGATGCAGCAGTTCGATAATCGTCCACCCACCCGTGTTGAGCTCGTTGATAGTCTAATTTGGAAAATCAACCCTGGGACTGCAAAATGAGTAAGAGAAATCCGACAAAAAAGGTGCAGAAAACGCCGCTGGACAGAAAAAATGAAAAACTGATAAATGTCCTTGAGGCGATGGAAAACAGGGTAAGTATAATTAGTAAGCAACACGTTATTCACTACGCCAATGCTGCTCTTGAAAAAGACCTTGGGCCCGCCACAGGCCGAAAGTGTTATGAATATTTCTGCGATAGAAAAACAGTATGTCCGGAGTGCAAGGATAAAGATGTCTGGGCCGGAAAAACCGTACATAAAGAGTGGTGCTCTCCTAAGAACAAGAAAACGTATGAGTCTACTGATACGCCCCTGACAAATCCCGATGGCACCATCTCAATGTTAAATATATTGCACGACATCACAGAGCGCAAGCAGACAGAGGAGGCGCTGCGAGAGAGTGAGCAGCGATATCGTACCCTTGTTGAGAACCAGGGTGAAGGGATAGGTATCACTGATACTAAGGAAAACTTTATTTTCGCTAACCCCGCAGCAGACGTTATTTATGGGGTGCCGCCTGGCGGCCTGGTTGGCAGAAACCTGCGAGAGTTTTTAGACGATGAGGGCTTCGCCTTTATCTTAGAGCAGACAGAAATACGCCGGACCGGCAGGAAAAGCACTTACGAGGTTGAATTCAGCCGTGCTGACGGGGACAAACGCAGCTTGCTCATCACAGCCACACCAAGATTCGACAACGACGGACAATTTACCGGCACTTTTGGGATATTCCGTGACATTACCGACCAAAAGCAGGCGCAAGAAGAACTTCTGTTTAAAACCACGCTGCTGGAAGCCCAGTCCGAGACGTCAATTGACGGAATTTTGGTTGTAGATGAAGAAGGAAAATCCATTTTATTCAATAAACGTTTCGGGCAGATGTGGAACATACCTCAGCAGATTTTAGATACAAAAGACGACGAAAAAATGCGGCAATATGTCCTGGACCAGTTAAAAAACCCTGATAAGTTCCTTGAAAAGGTAAAATATCTTTACAAACACAAAGACCAGACCAGCAGAGACGAGATTGAATTTAAGGACGGGAAGGTTTTTGACAGGTACTCCTCTGCCCTGATAGATTCAAACGGCACATATCACGGCAGGATTTGGTATTTCCGCGATGTCACGCACCGCAAACGCGCGGAGGAAATGCTGCGCCAGCTTCTTCGTCGTAATGAATTAATCCTGCAAACCTCGGCAGATGGATTCTGTGTAATCGACCTTGAGGGTAAACTTTTGGAGGTCAATCCTGCCCTGTGCACTATAACGGGCTATTCAAAAGAAGAATTGGTTGGGATGAATATTAAAGAAATTGAGGCCGTAGAAACCCCTGAAGAAACAGCCAAACATATCGAGGCAATAACGAAACATGGTTATGACCGTTTTGAGACGAAGCAACGCCGTAAAAACGGAAAGATTATCGATGTGGAGGTCAGCACACAATTCTGTGAACTTGGTGAGGATAAATTCTTCTTTTCCTTCTGGCGGGATATCACCGAGCATAAACAGCTTGCGAACGAACTTAAACGGTACAAAGAACAAATCCTTAAGACTCAAAGGCACGCCTACATTGATTCGATGGGCGCCATAGTAGCACACCAGCTCAACCAGCCGCTCACGGTGATTAATATGCTCCTTGGAGAAGCGATGGAAGATTTATCGAATGAACCTTCTGTTCCTGAAACTGTTTTAAGAAACCTTAGAGAAAGTATGGGTGAAGCAGAAAAAACTGCCTCGATAATCAGCGAATTTCGCCGGCGAGTCAAGGAACAATCCTGGGATGAAATTGGACAGGCTGACGTAGCTGAAACTGCAACAAAACTAACATCAGCACTGACAGATGATGCTGTTCGGGCGAACCTGCATATAACCGTCAATCCTTTGGATGGATTGCCAACGGTAAAATGTGCTGCAGCAGCTTTGGAACAGATATTTTTTATTATCATTCAAAACGCCATCGAAGCGGCCGATGGCGAAAAACGGCACAAGCTCACCATAAGTGCAAAATCCCGCGATGAAAAAGTCGAACTGCAATTCTCCGATGACTGCTGCGGTATTGCACCGGAAAATTTCGAAAAAATCTTTGAACCGTTTTACACCACCAAATCAGATGGAGGAGGAATGGGATTAGGGCTTGAAATTGTGCGCCGCATTCTGATAGCATGTGGTGGGGACATCCGCGTAGAAAGTGACATCGGCAGGGGAACAACATTTTATGTTGTATTATCCGCCGCTGATAGTATAAACTCATACCAATACAATGAAAAACAAAAGTAAACAGCAAATCTTTTTTGTCGATGATGAGCCCGGAATACGCAGAGTCGCAACAGATGCCCTTGAAAAATTAGAATGTCAGGTTGTCTGTTTTGCCAATGCAGCGGATTGTCTCGAACATTTACCTCAAAAAAACTGTAATTTACTCATTACCGATGTCAGGATGCCGGGGATGGACGGCCTGACTCTGCTAAGCACTGCTAAACGTATCGCACCCTGGGTACCGGTGATGGTCATAACCGGCTACGGGGATATCCCAATGGCTGTGAGGGCATTGAAGCTGGGAGCGGTGGACTTTATTGAAAAACCGCTGGTCAGAAAAACTTTTTTGGAAAAGGTAAAATCCGTTCTGGAGCAGGGCGGTTTTAACGATTCTTCTGCACATCAGGCCTTGACAAAAACAGAAAAGAAAATATTAAAATTAATCCTTGACGGCAAAAACAATAGAAAAATAGCTAACATACTCGGCCGTTCAACGCGCACTATCGATGTGCACCGTGCCAATATTATGCGTAAATTTAATACAAACAACGTTGTTGAGCTGGTGAAAAAAGCCGCTCCTCTTGACTTTGACAACGAAAAATAATCCTTACCTAATAAACCTCCCGGGGAGGTTTTAGTTTCAAATCAATTCACATTGCGGACAGGAGTTCTGCCTGCAGCCCAGCGCACTAAACGATGTACAAAATATTCAATGCCTGAGTTTTTGGTTTCGGGATGTGGGCTTATAACAACGACACGCCCTTTTCCATATCCTCCCGCCACCATAGCCGGCGCGCCTCGCATCACAGCTTCCAGGGCGCCGCCCGTGCTTGATTTGGTATTATTCTTCTCGGTCGTTCCGGTTGTGAAGGTTGCCAGGACTCTATAGTCTCCCAAGTCATCTATTCGTGCCGGGGCGTAAAGGGCACCCTGTCCATAACGAACAACAACAGGTTCGGCAACATCGTCGATTATTCGTCGCCCTTCCGCACTTAGCTGCATTGTTACCGGTCCGCCGCCGCGGGCCCAGTGTGCCCTCTCGATTACAATGGCATCGATGATATTTAACGACCATGGATAATTGCTTGAAGCAAGGTAAGCTCCTGCACAAATACCGACATATCCTCCTCCGTTCTTAACAAACTCTCGAACATTCTCCCGGCCTTTTTCGCCGATAGCTTCTGCCTGTCCGCTGCCGCTGCCGCCTGGATGAAGCACTACGTCGAAATTGCCCTGCTGGAGGATGCCGTTTTGGATATCATTGGGGGAAACTTTTTGAGGCTCAATATATTTGCATTCGCTCAGACATCGAAAGGCCCCTTTGCCGCTGCCGCCGGGGCCGCTGTAAATCGCAACACGGATTGGCTCCGAAGGAGCAGTCCGGTCAGGGACTATCTCCAAAAAATTTTCTTTCACATTACTGGCGGTAAATATATAGAATTTGCCGTCCTGCGCCGCGCAATCGGGACTGTAAACAATAATCGGGGTCCCCAGCGAATTAGCGGCATCTAAAAGTTCCTCTGCAGAAGCAACCATTCCCTTGTAAACGGGTTTGTCGCCGGAAATGTCGTAAAGGTGCACGTTTTGAGCGCTGTCGTAAACTCCGATGCTCACCATCATAAAAAGGTTGTCGCCATCGACAGCCAACGTTGTAGCATAAAAGTTGCCGTCAGATCCAACCCCATCGGGTTTAATATCTTCGATAATGTCTTTTCTGTCTAAAAACAGATTTGACTCTCCGGTGTCAAGGTTTATACGAATCAAATCTCCGTCTGCATCATGGCCGTCAGCCGGGCCCACCGTCAAATGAAAATAGGCGTAGTCATCATCAATTGCAAATCCTGTCCCCCCAATGGGTTTTTGACAGGCAATAAGTCGCGGTTTTGTGGCACGACCGATTTTTTTGAATCCGGCCAACTTGACCAGGTCATTCGGTTCACCGGGAATCTCAGCGTTCAAATCAAAAGTATAGATGCCGTTGAGGGCTGCATCATCTTCGCCTCTGTATGTATCGATTAATATCACTAATTTATTACGCTTTTTGTCAACTGCCAAAGCATACGCACCGAGTCTGCCTCTTCTCCTCCTCAAGGTTACAATTTTTTCCGGCGATTGATATTTGCCCTGGCTGTATGGAACACGAATGATATAGTACCTGCCTTTGCCTTCCACCATAAAGTAAACACTATCATTGGAATCCACGGCAAGGTCGCAGCCTCTCATCTTTTCAACCTCTGATTTCGTGGTAACCGACTCAATAGCCGCCTTATCGGCAAGGATGGTGAATTTTTTCGTGCCGGGGCTGTACTCCAAAATCGAATCTGCTGTTGTCTCAAAAAAAATGTAGGTCCCGCGCGACGTCTTCGCCAGTCCGTTGGGTACTGCGTAAGACTCGCCGGTAAATGCCTTAACTTCATCCTCGTCGATAATCCGATTGACCTTGGCCCAACCGTTCGGGGCCGCGATAAGTACAAGCATTAGAACTGATGCAAAAAACACAAAGATACCCTTTTTCATTTTGGAGCTCCTTTCAAAAAAAGTTTGATTTCGACAAAAACCTAAGTGTGAGAATATATTTAAATAGCCCTCATCCATTCGATTTACATCTTTTGCTCAGTCTGGAACAGTCCTTTGGCCTGGCCGATGAGATAGAAACTGCCGGTAATACAAATCAGGTCTTCTCTTCCGACAGCATTTTTTGCAAGCCCCAGCGCCTCGCCTAAACCGTTGGCACTCTGGCACATCTTACCGCATATTTCAGTGTACATATCAGCCAAATCCTGCGGAGGCACCGCCTTGGCTGAGCTGCTGTGTGTAAAAATCACCTTATCAGCCCCATACTGCAATGTACGCAGCATCCCTTCCACGTCCTTGTCGCTGTTGCAGCCGAAAATCATCACCATCGAATCATAAGGAATATTCTGACCTATCGCATATATCAGGGCTTTGATGCTTTCTGCATTGTGAGCGGCGTCTATCATAATTCGAGGGTCCTCGCAGATTATTTCCATTCTGCCCTGCAAGAAAGTATTTTTTAATCCCTCAGTGGCTTTTTCATTGTCTATTTCGTAGCCGCCCGATTTTAGTTTATCGAGCATAGCCAAAGCAAGACCACAGTTAATGGCCTGATGTCTGCCGTATAAAGGCACCTTCAGATGCTCAAATTTACTGGTCGGCGTTGTCAGGCAGATTCGCGTGTGCGGCCCGTGCTCTCTTGACGTTTCAAAGCGATATGAAAAATCAATATCGTCGCCGGTTACGCTTAACGGCGCTTTGACAGCCAAAGCCTGTGATTTCAAAACATGCATTGCCTCCGGTTCCTGTTTGACAGTAACAATCGGCACACCACTCTTAAAAACACCTGCCTTTTCTTTTGCAATGCTGTCAAGAGAATCGCCGAGCAGATTCTGGTGGTCAAGACTGATACTCGTTATGCCGATGACTTCGGGCTTGATAAGGTTGGTGCTGTCCAGTCTGCCGCCTAAACCGGTTTCTATTACAGCAATATCCACCTGCGAATCGGCAAAATGCATAAAGGCCATAGCCGTAATAATCTCAAAGAAAGTGGGAGGGTCGGTCTTTGATATCTTCTCCACCGGCCTATAAATACGATTCAGCAAACCAAACATTTGAGACTCAGTAATCATTTTTGAATCGACCACAATCCGCTCGTGCAGACTCACTACGTGCGGGGAGGTATATAACCCGACAGAATAATCATTCGATTCAAGCATCCTGGCCAGCATAGTGGCAGTAGAGCCCTTGCCCTTTGTACCGGCTATATGAACTGTAGGGATTTTAATGTGAGGATTACCCAGCAAAGACAGCAGCTTTTTCATCCTGCCGAGATTAAAAGTCGTAACATTATAGCGCAGACGCTTCTGGTTCTCGTAGTCGGTCTTGTCAAAAAGGTAACCAATGGCCCCTTTATACGTCCTAAAGGCCTTTTTGCTCTTGACCCTGGCGACTTTCGAAGCAGTTTTTTTCGTCCGTTTCTTTCTGGATGTTTTTACGGATTTAGCCATAAAACCTTTATTATAACACCAAAATGGAATGAGTCAACATTCATAAACTCAAAACCTGCAAAAAATAGAAAAGCAGCGTCCGATTATATGACATAAGGCCTTGCTGATAAAAAACTTATAAAAAAGTCAAACAGCAGCTATTATATTTCAACGCTTCTATCTTGTATAAGCAAAACTGAACATACAATCATTTTTTCTTATAATACAGCGGTTTTAAGCCTATTTTCTGTCTAATACGCTTTATTACGCTGTTTGTGCGGCAGTTAAAACAATATAGTCCGATAAGGTATTGCAAAAACAGGCATTA
>CAYXPG010000106.1:0-3433 GCA_964467205.1 uncultured Pirellulales bacterium
ATGACTGCTGTTTCGTCGCAATTTTGCTGTTTGGGACAACGGGCACAATCGCTCCAGACCTTCATTGGCAGAGCATCTTTTTCGATTATCTCAAAACCCAGTTTTTCAAAAAAATCCGGTGTCAGCGTCAGCGCAAAGACCTTTTGCAGCCCGAGTTTGCGGGCCTGCTCGATAGCTGTGTCCACTATCGCCTTGCCGACGCCGAGGCCTTTATTTGCCTCGTCAACCGCCAGGGACTTAATTTCCGCAAGGTCCGACCAGACTATTTGAAGTGCACAGCAGCCGACCACACTGCCATTGAGCTCGGCCACAATGAAGGCCTGCAGGTTCTCATAAATATCCGCCTTTGAGCGAAACAGCATCTCGTCCCGCTCGGCATAACAGTTAATCAGAGAATAAATGGCCTCAACATCACTAATTTTGGCACTGCGTACTTCCATAGATAGTAAATTATACTTAATCGTATGAAATTTTCAAATGTCAATCCTGCCGGACTCCGGTATTAAATTCAAAAAGTGCCAAAAACAAAAAAGCGAAAAAAAGCTGGAAAAACAATTGCATCTCGTATATCGTATTGCGTCGTGCGTATTGCTATAAACTATAAACTACGAACAATGAACTAACTTATGAGATTTATACTGATTGACAGGATTGTTTCGCTCGAGCCGGGAAAGCAAATAAAGGCGGTCAAGGCCGTCTCTCTGGCCGAAGAATATCTGGCAGACCATTTCCCGGCGTTTCCGGTGCTGCCGGGAGTGCTGCTGCTGGAAGGTCTAATCGAGTCGGCATCGTGGATGGTGCGGGAAACGGAAAATTTTGCGCACAGTATGCTCTTGCTTGAACAGGCAAGAAATGTAAAATATAGGAGTTTTCTGACGCCGGGCTCACAAATAGAATATACCGTCGATGCAAAGACAATCGAGGAAAACGTCAGCAGTTTTACCGGCTCTGGTGTATCTGACGGTGAAAAAATCGTGGAAGCAAAATTCGGATTAAGACACTTTAATCTGGCGGATGAAGACTCGGCAATGGCAGCGGTGGACGCCAAAATTATTGAAAATATGAAGAAACGGTGGAAACTGCTGAAGAGCTGAGAATTCGAAATTGAAAAACAACAAATTACACAGAAAAAGGTTATTCCTGCAAACTAAGAATACAGGAGGTAAAAAAATATGGCAATGAGTCGGGACGAGATTTTTCGGGAGGTTCAGGGGGTCATGGTCGATGCACTGGGACTCGATGACGACGAGGTTACGGCCGAAGCAACCTTAATGGGAGATTTGGGTGCAGAGAGCATTGACTTTTTGGACATAGTATTTCGATTGGAAAAGGCCTTTGGAATTAAAATTCCAAGAGAAGAATTGTTTCCAGTTGAAAACATGATGAGCAATCCTGAGTTTGTCGACAACGGCAAGCTGACCGAAAAAGGATTGGCTGAGTTGAAAAAGGCAATGCCGCATACCGATTTCGCTGAATTTGAGAACGACCCCGATATCAACAAACTGGGGGACCTGTTCACAGTTAACTCAGTTGTGAATTACGTGGAAACCAAGCTGAATGCCGCCTAATAGTTATCAGTTTTATGTGTTTGATATTCTGTGAAAAATGCGCAATGTAGTGTACGCTGCTCAATATAAAGATGCGTTGGATTTGGATAGATAAATTTGTTCACTTTGAAAGCGGCAGGCGTGCCATAGCTGTAAAAAATGTTACGCTTGCCGAAGAACATCTTCACGACCACTTTCCGGGCTTTCCCGTTATGCCGGAGACCTTAATGATTGAAGCGATGGCGCAGACGGCGGGGATACTTGTCGGCCAGGCAAGGGGATTTCAGGAAAAAGTTATCCTTGCAAAAATAAAAAAAGCGGTTTTTTTTGATTATGTAAAGCCCGGTGATACATTAAAACTGGATGCCGAGATAGAAAGCATCACCGCAGAAGCGGCAGGTACAAAAGGTAAAATCACCTCCTCGGGAAAATTAATCGCAGAGGTAGATTTGATGTTCAGCCATATAGACAAAAACATTTCAGGTAAAAAATTCCCGGATGAGAACTTCGTATTCACCGATATGTTTAAGTCACTTCTGCAGGGTGTTGCCCTTTCGGAGACGCAATAGTGAGTTCGGCTCGGGTAGTAATAACCGGTTTTGGTGCGATAAGTCCTCTCGGTATCAGCAGCAGCCAGATGTGGCAGGGCCTCTCCGGCGGCAGATGTGGAATAGATAAAATCAAGTCATTTGACCCTGTGGGATTTACCTGCAAATTAGCCGGTGAGGTTCCCGAATTCAAAATACAACAGTATATCCCAAAGACCGTTCGCAAATCCGTCAAGCTTATGTCCAGAGATATTCAGCTTTCGGTTGTGGCGGCAAATGAAGCGCTCATTTCCAGCGGGATTGTTACAAAGGGAATCGATGCTGAAAATGTCAATGTGGACCCCACACGTGTCGCAATCAACCTTGGGGCCGGCCTTATAAGCTGTGATTTGGTTGAGCTTGCTCCGTCGGTGGCAGCAAGTGTTACCGACGGCAAATTCGATATTAAAAAGTGGGGAAAAGACGGCCTTGAATTGGTAACACCTCTGTGGCTGTTGAAATACTTACCCAATATGTTGGCCTGCCATATAGGTATTATCCACGATATTCAGGGGCCCAGCAACACCATCACCTGTGCCGAAACGTCCGGACATTTGGCGATAATTGAAGCGGCTGAGGTTCTCGCCCGCGGCGGCAGTGACATTGCTCTGGCCGGAGGGGCCGAAGCAAAGGTAAATCCCATTGTGATGATTCGCCAGTGCCTGCTAAAAAGGGCTGCGACCGACAACAATGATGAGCCGGCTTCGGCGTGCAGGCCTTTTGATGCCGACGCAAAAGGCGCCGTCTTCGGCGAAGCAGCGGGGATTGTTGTGCTGGAAACTATCGAAAACGCTCAGAGTCGAGATGCAAAAATTTATGCCGAAGTGCTTGGAGCAGGTCAAAGCTGTAGTATAAATACGGCATACGAATATATCGAGCCGGACGGCAAAGGGCTCCAAATAGCTTTGGAAAAGGCAATGGCCGATGCTGGAATCGGGCCTGAGGAGTTGGATTTGATTATACCGCACGGGACTGCAATCCCAGCGGATGACAGGGCCGAAGCGGCGGCAATCGAAGCGGCACTGGGCGAGGCGGCAGCAAAGGTACCTGTCTGGCCTACCAAGAGTATGCTCAGCAATACAGGAGCGGCCAGTGGAGCGATTGATATTATCGCTGCGGTTTATGCGATGAACGAGGGTAAAATACCGGCTGCGAAAAACTGCGACAAAAAAGCTGACGGCTGCATTCTTAATATTGTTAAACAACCACAGGAAACAAATATTCGTTATGTCCTGTGCTGTAGCTATACGTACGGCGGACAAACCGCAGCTGTAGTACTGAAACGGCCGGAGTGAATAT
>CAYXPG010000106.1:3533-6785 GCA_964467205.1 uncultured Pirellulales bacterium
GTAATAACCGGTATGGGTATCGTCTCTCCTCTGGGGCATAATGTAGAGGATGTCTGGCAGGCGATGATGAGTGGTAAAAGCGGAATGGCAAAAACAACCATTTTTGATGCCTCGACGTTCCCAAGCACCTTTAGTGCAGAAGTTAAAAATTACGACCTGTCGAAATATACGAAAAACCCTCACCTTCACAAGTACAGCAACAGGGGCAGTGGCTTTGTCATTGGCGCAACTACTGAGGCCTGCCGAGAAGCTGGGATTGACATTGAAACCGATGAGCCGGGCGACAATATAGACCGCACAAAAATGGGAATTTATCTTGGGGCAGGTGAGGGTTCTGTTGATAACGATGTGTTTTTCGAGGCCATAGTGAAGGCCTGGGACGATGAAAACCACCAGATGGACTGGGGCAAATGGGCAGAAGTGGCGTTCGGCCGGATGGACCCGATGTGCGAGCTTGAGCAGGAGCCGAATATGCCGGCCGCCCATATCGCAATGCTAACAGGCGCCCGCGGACCGACGAGAAGCTGCCTTACCGCCTGCGCAGCCAGCACCCAGGCGGTGGGCGAAGCAATGATGCTCATTCGCAAAGGCGCCGCCGAGGTTATGATTACAGGCGGTGCACATTCGATGATACACCCCCTGGGACTTATGGGTTTTAACCGCCTTACCGCCATTTCAACAAGAAATGACAGCCCGCAGACGGCATCCAGACCCTTTACTGCCAGCAGAGATGGGTTTATCCTTGGCGAAGGGGCAGCTATACTGATTCTCGAATCCCTCGATTCAGCGAAAAAACGGGGAGTGAAAATCTTGGCTGAGGTTATCGGCTATGGCAGCAGTTCTGACGCATTCAGGATTACGGATATGCACGAGGACGGCAGAGGAGCAATACAGGCAATAACTGCGGCATTGGCTGATGCAGGGCTTAGCTACAAAGATATAGATTATATTAACACGCACGGCACAAGTACGGTGGAAAACGATTCGATAGAAACCAAGGCAATTAAAACAGTCTTTAAGGAAGAGGCGAAAAACACCCCTGCCAGCAGCGTCAAGAGTATGCTCGGACATTTAATTGGGGCCGCTGGCGCAGCAGAACTGATTAGCTGTGTTCTGGCGATACAAAACAATACTCTGCCACCGACAACGAACCTGAACGACCCTGACCCGGAGCTTGATTTGGATTATGTGCCGAATGAGCCGCGAAAGTGCAATGTTAACGTCGCTATTAACGAGTCATTCGGCTTCGGCGGACAAAATAATGTTGTCATCATTAAACGTTTCAGAGAAAATTGAATTATGATAGACATTAAACAAATACGCGAAAACCCGGATAAATTCAGAAAAGCCGCTAAAGATAAACACTTTAAAGTCGATATTGATAAATTGCTCGAATTGGACAAAATGCTGAAAAAGCTAAAGAAGGCACTTCAAGACATTGCTACTTATAAAAACCAAATCGGTAAAGAAATCCCTACGCTTTCTGGCAAAGAAAAACAAGCTAAGCTGGAGCAGTTAGCAAGTTATAAGCAGGATGAAGCTGATTGGAAAAAAGATGTTAAGAGGAATCAATCCGAATTTGATGACCTTATGCTTCAAGTGGCGCAGCCGGCCGACGACGACGTGCCAATCGGCAAAGACGATACGGAAAACGTCGAAATAAGAAAAGAAGGCGAAATACGCCAGTTCGATTTTGAACCCAAAGACCACGTACAATTAGGGCTGGCTCTGGGTATTATAGATATCGAGCGAGGCGTCAAATTAGCGGGAACAAGAAACTATTTTCTAAAAGGTGATGGCGCACTTTTGCACTGGGCCATCCTGCGATTTGCAATGGATTGTATGGTCGAGAAGGGATATGAGCCGTTGTCGGTGCCGGTGCTTGCCAAGGATGAAGCGATGATAGGCACCGGCTTTTTCCCCGGTGCCGAAGACCAGACGTACCAAATGGGAAGAGACAACCTTAGTTTAGTCGGAACTGCAGAAGTTCCGTTGACAGCTTACCATATGGGGGAAATACTAAAGGCCGAAGAGCTGCCGAAAAAATACGTGGCGCTGTCGAGCTGTTTCAGGCGCGAAGCCGGTGCTGCGGGCAAAGATACTTACGGACTGTATCGAATCCATCAGTTCGACAAGGTTGAGCAGGTGGTTATCTGTAAAAACAGCGCCGAAGTTAGCAATAAGTTCCACAATGAGATTTTGGCCAATGCCGAGGCTGTGATGCAGGCACTGGAACTGCCCTACCGTGTTGCCAACGTCTGTACCGGCGATTTAGGCAGAGGCCAGGCCAAAAAATTCGATATCGAAACCTGGATGCCATCGCGGAACAATTACTGCGAAACGCACAGCGCAAGTAAACTCTATGACTTTCAGGCAAGACGTATGAACCTCCGCTACAAAGACCCGGCGACGAAGAAAAATCTATTCTGTCATACTTTGAATAACACCGTAATTGCAAGCCCTCGAATACTGATACCCATATTGGAACTTTACCAAAACGCCGATGGCTCAGTAACGGTACCAAAAGTCCTCCAGCCATATATGGGCGGGAAAGAACAACTCGTGAATCGTGAAGCGTGAAACGTTAAGCGTATCTCGTGACTCGTTACACAAGGCAAAATTACCCTTGAGTCTTGCCTCTTGAGTCTGTAGTCTGTTCCTCTATGGACGACATACAGCGGAAATTAGCCCTGATTGATAAGCAGTTTGCCGGCAGGGATTTTCACAGGCAAATCATAACTACAGCCCCCCTGCTGTTCGTTGCTGTCGGCCTTATAGCAGGAATCCTGATACAAAGTGCGCTGTTCGAGTCACAGGCTGCTTATGCTGAAGCACGTCTAATCTGGTTCTGGCTGATACTATTGGCACTGTGTACAATATCGGCAGGTTTATTCTTCGTTATCCAAAGAGCAGGCAAGCTTATTTCTTATGCACCTGTGCTCTTAAGCTCTTGTGCCCTTATTTGCTTTCTCTGCCTCGGTGCGATTCGGCTGACAAACTATAAGCACCCCCAGCCAAATGACATCCGTAATTTCGTTTCCAACGAGCGTACTTTGGCCGTAATACGGGGGCGGATTATTACCGAGCCGTATATTAACAAATACAGGCAATGGCAATTTGCAAAGTTCAGGTTCACTGACCCAGCCGCCAGTTTCTATTTAAAACTCGCTGAAGTGAAAACTATCGATGGCTGGGCGAAGGCAAGCGGTACTATACGAGTGCAAGTTGATGAGTGGGTGTTGACTAGGAAGG
>CAYXPG010000107.1:0-6760 GCA_964467205.1 uncultured Pirellulales bacterium
AAAACAAAAATGCTTAACATTCGCTGGTATCCGAGTACCACAAGCTGCGTCAATACCAACCGAAGCAGACCAAAACCCCACCAAATGCCCCCTTTGATGGTACGCAAGGCCGAGTGGCGACACTAAAAAACCTCTGCAATTCCACTGATTACGCCCTCTTTTTCCTCAAAAAACCTCCTCGCTACACATTTTTCGGTAACTAACGGCAATTTTTTATCCGATAAAAACCACTGGCACAAACCGGCCGTCTGAAAGGCAAAAAATATGTTGTCCCCAACAGTTAAAAACATTGAGAATATCGCAAAACAACCGGACAGACTCCTCGCAATCAAAGAAAACGCCACCATCACAGAAGCCGCAAAAAAAATGACCGAAAACCACATCGGATGTCTCGTCGTCTTTGATGAGAACGATAAATTTGTCGGCGTCATCACTGAACGCGATATGCTTGCAAATGTCCTCACAAAATCACTGTCTCCGGACGATGTCATTGTCAACGACATTATGACCGCCGACGCTATATCCTGCACTCTGGATACTGCAATAAGTAACGTCGAGCAGCTTATGGCCGGCCACAAAATACGCCATATCCCCATCATCGACAACGGCGACCCTATCGGTATGGTCTCAAGTCGCGACGTTATTGCTTACCAACTTACCCGCAACGAAGCGATGAAAAACGCTGCCGAACAGCTCGCGATGCTCACAACCCAGTTAAAAAGTCTCGACTTCGATGACGTTATCGAATTAGCAATAAACCAGGTGCCACAAACCTTTCACGCCGACTGGGCCGTACTGTGCCTTAAACAAAATGACACCTCAAATCCTATGGTTCACCGAAAAACCTGCCCACTTTCGGAAAACTATTTACTCCAGCCCGACGGCCCCGCCCAATTCTCCAAAAACGAGCAGGTCTCCTACGGCAAAATCTGCCGATACTGCACCAACATTGACGCACAGCCGCCCGCTATAATGATTCCAATCACCATCCACGACCAGCCCGCAGAACATCCGGACGGCAATCTAAAAAGCACAGGTTTTCTATGTATGTGCCGCCTCGAAACATCATCACTCGGCTCCGAAGAGCTCCAGATATACAAGGCTTCACTCCTGCAAGAAGTCCTAAGTGCCGGTCTGACAAACGCAAAGCTCTATCAGAACTATCAGCAGGCCAGACGTGACAGCCAGACTGACCCATTAACAGGCGTCGGCACACGCCGACTCCTCGAGAAGGTACTCGCCGCCGAATATGCAAGAGCTGCTCGCTACAACAGACCCTTCTCCGTTGCAATTGTGGACATAGACAACTTCAAGCAAATCAACGACCAAACCGGACACGCCGCCGGAGACAAAGCCCTAAAAAATCTCGCAAAAATTATGACTAACACCATCCGCTCGGCGGACATAGTAACTCGCTACGGCGGCGACGAATTCGTACTCTTAATGCCCGAAACAGAAATGCACAATGCCGCAAGAATCCTCGAAAGAATCAGACGCCAGGCCAAAACAATCTCAATACCGAAATTTCGCAACGTCACAATAAGTTGCGGCCTGGCACAATGGAACGGCTCACCCGACGACACACCACAAGCCATCTTAAAGCGCGCTGACGCCGCGCTTTACCAGGCAAAGAGCGAAGGAAGAAACAAAGTAGTGGAATCCAACCCCGCCAAAAACACCTGAACTGCTTTTCGAAATCCCCTGCGAATAAAATACAACTGCTTTTCTACAAACCCCCGACACCTCACTTTTTTCTTGAAAGATTCTCAAGCTCCATTTCAAACCGAAGCTTATGCTTGACCTCTTCCTGCGCCAAAGCCAGAAGAGTCTCTTTTGAATCCTTGTCCTTCGCATGCGGTATCAAATCCACATAAAGCCGAAAAGACGCATCTTCCTTCTCGACCCCAAGCAGCAGCATATCCCTGTAATCCATATCAAGCTCCGGCTCATCGCTGACTACATAATCCGAAACATCAAAGGTGCCCCCCTTTTCCACAGTATTCACAACCATACCTTTTTTGATGACCTCAAGTTCCAGTTTCGCTTTGTGTTCAAGCTCTTCTTCAGCAAACTCTTCAAAGACCTTGCGCATCTCCTTGCTCTTAACTATCTCCGCCAACGCAAGAAAAAACTCGTTCGCCTGTTGTTCCCTGGTAATTGCAAACTCTAAAATTTCGTCATCCGTCTCAATGTCCTTCATAGAACACCTCCCTCAAAATATTTTGATTCACTTTTCCTGCAATAAGCCGCCTTAACGCTTCAGCGCAAAAGTCACCCCAGCCGAAGTTTACCTCTCAGCCTATTTATCAATGACCTCAGTCCCTTTTTCGCCGACCCATTCAATATCGCTGCCTACCCCCTTGACCGTTTGGCAGCCGATAAGAGAAAGCATCAATACAATTAAGCAAACTAAAAATAATGTTTTTCTAACCATTTTTCCAGCTCCAAAAACGCCTGCATGCCTTTCTTCAAAACCACCTCACCATTTTAACCCTTGCCCCCCGCAATGCAAACAATAATTTCCGCCCGAAAACCAAATAATATTGTCATCCCCGCGAAAGCGGGGACAATAATCAATAATCAATAATCAATTATAATGTCCCTGTATCAGCAAAAAACTAAAAATACTAACACAAAAATCACAAATTACTCTTGACATCTTCAATAATAACGGTAAGATTTAGCCGTAATAACAAACAAAGTTTATTCAATATATGTCTCCACAAAACATTCAGGAGTGAACACAATGGCAGACAAAAAAGCAGACCTGGCCGGTCCCGGAATTGGTGACTACGACGAACTCGAAAAAACTCTGCCGCAGGATTATAACTCTTTACTGTCCCCGAAACAAACTCAAATTGCCATTTATGAGGCAAAAGACTACATCGAGCAAAATCTATGCAAAGAGCTTAATCTTATTCGCGTTACGGTTCCTCTAATCGTGGACATCGATAGCGGCGTCAACGACTTACTGGACAGGGACGGCTCACGCACCCCCATTTCATTCCACGTTTCAAATGACCATAACAAGAACCCCATTGATGTCGAGGTCGTACAGGCCGCAACAAAATGGAAACGCATGGCACTAAAACAATTCGACTTGAACATAGGCGAGGGCCTCCTCACTGATATGCGGGCCATACGAAAAGACTACTTCCTCGACCACGACCACAGCGCATACGTTGACCAGTGGGACTGGGAGCTCGCTATAACAAAAGAGCAGCGAAACCTCAAATTCCTAAAAGAAGTTGTACAAAAGCTCTGGAAGGTCATCACAGGCGCCGAGGCCCACCTGCAGAAGCTCTTCCCCCAGCTAAAAACCGACCGCTATCCGAACCTGCCCAAAGAGCTCAAATTCATTCACACCGAAGAAATACTCGAGATGTACCCCGACCTGCCGCGAAAGCAGCGCGAGACGGAAATTGCCGAAAAACTCGATGCAATGTTCATTTACGGTATCGGCTGGGTTCTCAAGGACGGCTACCCTCACGAAATGCGGGCCGCTGACTATGATGACTGGGTAACTGAGACAACCTCGGACGATGGAAGACCGATGCACGGCCTTAACGGAGATATCCTCGTCTGGAACCACGTAACAAAAAGAAGGCACGAACTGACTTCTATGGGAATACGCGTAAACGCTGAAACCCTGAAAAAGCAGTTGGAGCTCTCAGGCCAGCTTGATTTCCTCAAACTGCCCTACCATCAGGCCATTATCAACGATGACATCCCGCTGAGTATCGGCGGAGGAATCGGCCAGTCGCGCACCTTTATGCTCCTCTTGAAAAAAGCCCATATTGGCGAGGTCTCCGCAGCCGTTTGGCCAAAAATCCTCAAAGATATGTGCCGCAAAAAAAACATCCACGTCATTGAATAAGGTTTGTCATTCCTGCGCCCGTTGTCATTCCTGCGCCCGTTGTCATTCCTGCGCCCGTTGTCATTCCGAGCTTGCCGAGGAATCTATTGAGAATCGTCATTGCCAGGCCTAAAAGGCCGAAGCAATCTCTACCAACTAAACATCGAAGATCCGCCGTAGCTTTGAGCTAAGGCGGACTATTCACTAATCACTATTCACTATTCACTAATCACTATTCACTATTCACTAACGACTATTCACTAACGACTAATTCGGCACCGCAGGGGGTTCATATTTCCACCCTTGTTCGGCCCGTGGTTACCACTTGTCATTCCTGCGCCCGTTGTCATTCCGCTCTTTGTCACCCTGAACGAAGCGTAGCGTAGTCGAAGGGTCTATTAAAAAATCGTCATTGCCAGGCCTGAAAGGCCGCGGCAATCTCAAACAAATAATCAATTATCAATTATCAATAATCAATAATCAATGGAATAATCCGCCGCACCATTTTAACGATTGCCTATTTGCTTATTGTTTTTGCTTGCCTTTCCGTTCCAATTCCTCTGGAGTGTTCACAGGTTTTGAATCTTCGAGCCATTGGCTATACGTGAAGTAGTCGACACGAATGAAACAGTAGAGTAGAATCCAGAAAACCAAGATGGAAACAAAAAGATAAATCCACGAGAAAAACCTGCCATCGAACAATTGGCTACACCAACTAAGAGCCTTTGATATGGGAGCCTCCGGCTCGTTAAGCATTAGCCATATCGGGCCGTAAACTATAAAGATAAAACCACCACAAAAGAAAACCATCAAGCCGAGCATGCCAAATAAGAGCATAATGTATTTAAGGATAGGTTTGTACCTGTCCGGACATTTTGCATATATAAAGGGAGGCTTCTCCCAATGGGGTCTTTTCTTTGCCCTAAATCTTTTTGGCTTTTTCGCTTGTGAATTGTTATCTGTTTCGTTCATAGCTTTGCCTTTAAGAAAATCTAACCGCACAATTTTAACGATTGCCTTGCTTATTGTTTCTGCTTTTAATTGGTGTTTCTTTTGGATTAGCTGCAAGGTAATTGTTGATGAATTCATCGACAGCTGTGTTTATTTTTCTCATAGTCCGCTCGGCAAGGTTGTCCTCAGTGACAAGGTCTATCCAGGTCGAACTCCACGTTATTGCAGGAACAACATTCTTTTCCTTATCTCTTAATAACAAAGCGGGTTCTACAAGCAATACGTCACAACGCAAGGCATATATTCCTAATTCCAATCCTTCGTGACGAGTATCTTTAAGTATATCCTTTGTTGGATACGTGCTGATTTCTATAGACAAAAATCCGGAATGCTGTGTTAAATCCTTTTTGGGAATCACTCTAAGGCCAAATTGACGCAGCCTAAGCTCCACCTGCGTTTCTATTTTACGTTTTCGTAATCCCCTTTTTTCGACCTCTGGTTCAATAGGAGCAATCTCTACACAAATAACCTTCAGTCCGGCCAAATCCTCTCGTTGATTGTTCGTCTGCCAAGCCAGTTTATCATTACCCCCCAGTGCCAAGCAGGTAATTGTATAGCTTATCACGAGCAAAACCGCTAAAACCCGATACTTTTTCGCTTTCATTTTTTTCTCCTTATTCAAAAGAAAATGCTCAGGCCAGCCTGAATAGGAGGCATTCGCCGCAACATTTTAACGATTGCCTATCCGATTTATTTCAATAATTTCTATCACGTTTAAGAAACTTAAACAATTCTATTTTTCATTTCTATAAAGTTTAATTGAATCGATGTGTCCAAGTCGTAGGTTTAACCAAGATACAATAAGCAACCAAAAAATGACCCATGCGACAATTGAAACCAATACTTCTTTGCTCTCTTCTTGAAGTAGCAATGGTTCTTCTTTAAAAATTATAATAAGACTGAGAATATGTATTATCGACAGACAAATTGCTCCCACACGGGCGCGCCGCCATGACTTTTCATTTTTAACCAAACGAATATCCCGTTTAAGAATTTTTTCTTCTTTATTTTTCATATCGTTTCCTATTTTCAACATTCATTATTAATCAATGCTTCACCGCACCATTTTAACGATTAACCACCACGCTGCTAAAGCACTCAAGAACGCCGCTAATGCTGCCAACATAGTAAACCAGAAATTTCTTGCAGCTGTTCTGCACATATCAAACATTGATGCGGTTTGCAGGGCTTGTTCAATGTTTTGAACAATTTCTGTTTCCGTAATCTTATTAGAGAGCATAGTGCCGACAACAATCCCGCTTTGGTTAGTGGTCGACACCATTCTTGTAGTGCTTGCTCCGACTTTCTTTGCCAATTCCTGTAACTTTTCGAGTCTAATTCTTGCATCTTCCTCTGTTAGAATTGTAATCTTTTCTGTTTGTTGTTGTTTAATTTCTTTACGTCTCATTGTTTTACTCCTTCCAAAAAGCTCAACATCACCGCACCGCTTGTGCTCCGTAGCGAAGCTCCTTCGCAGAGGAGTAAGGCCAAGCAGTAAGACTTTCGGGACTAAGGGCTGTCACCTTGTACCTCCTCTTGGGCCACAGCAGTTTCTGGCCCTTTGTTCTTTTGGTAGGTATGAATACCTATAATTATGGCCGCCGATATTAAAAGCAACCGTATCGGTGTAGCCAGATTAAGGTCTTCAGAACCAACCGTTTTGTCAATAAAGATAAGCAATAATGCGATAACGAATAATATCCCTGCCGCTACTAACATTTTTGCCTCTCCTAAAAAAAGTTACACAGATTCCGCCAGTTAAGATTTTGTAAACTGAATTTGTTGTCCGCCACTGTCATTATCTCCCATCCTGCTGTTCTTTGGGCCAAAAACCAAAAGACTATAAAATTATAATCCTCTTTCCACACCTCGTCAAACAATTTTCCAACTTTT
>CAYXPG010000108.1:0-6577 GCA_964467205.1 uncultured Pirellulales bacterium
AATAATCACCCGGCAAAAGACGTGCTTGGGGGCATATTTTGGGGGCGAAGCGATAGTTTTTAGCAAATATCGGCGGCTAAATATCCGATAGTAGAGCAGGTATAAATCCCGGTGAACGCCGGCGCTATACACACGGTCCATAAGTTTGCTATGTCTTATAACTATGTCGCTAAAACGAAGAAAAAATGAAAACAGCGCAAATTGCTCCGAAGATGAAAAGGGTGGCAACAACGATACTTCACTGCTTGAGCAGATAACGCCGTTAGCTCGGCAGATAAACTGCCTTGAAATTGAGCGGATAGCCAAAATTTGTGTTGAGAACATTCCGAAACTGGTCGGTGTGAGGTTTGCCTCGCTGTACGTGCTTGACGAAACAAATAACATTTTACATCTTCAGAAGTTCAATCATCCGTTTTTAATAAACAAGATAGTTTCGCTGAACCAGAATCCGCCGTCACCTATGGTTATGGCTGTCAGGAGTAAAGAGCTTATTTTGATTGGGGACATCGACAGGCATAAACGGCCTATAATCAAAAAATCGCAGCGTGCTTTTGCCGAGAATTACAAGACCAACAACTGCGCAATTTTTCCTCTTATTTGCCAGGACAAGGTGGTTGGTGTGCTGAATTTATCGGACAAGATGGAAGGCAGCAGCCTGAATTGTGAAGATATTGCTCTGGTGGAGTTATTCAGCCAGCTGGTTGGTGCGTCAATCGGCAATATAAAGCTGTTCGAGAAGATACAACATCAGGCCACGACGGACGGCTTAACCGGTCTTGCGAACCATAGGATGTTTTATGAAATTCTCGAAAGGGAACTGTGGCGCTGCCGACGATACGGCGGACAAATATCTCTGATTATGATTGACATCGACAATCTTAAAAAGCTAAACGATACGTACGGGCATCGGGTCGGCGACAAGGTAATAAAGGAAATCAGCAGAAAAATAAGAGAATGCATCCGTCAAATCGATACAGCGGCGCGCTACGGCGGTGATGAATTTGCGGTCATTCTGCCTAATACATCGCTGAGAGATGCAACAGTCGCAGCGGAACGTATGGTTGATGTGGTTAAAAATTCGCGGGTAACCTGGGACAAAGAGCAAATAGGGTTGTCGATAAGCGTTGGACTCGGTCAATATGATGCTGAAAGCAGTCCGGAAGATATTACGAGCCGTTCCGATGAGGCACTATACTCTGCTAAACAGGCGGGCAAGAACACATTTAGAATCTTTCAAGGCTCCAAAAAATAGAGAGTCTTTGATTGTGGTCAGGGCACTAAGAGCCTATAACAGGGCAAAAGAAAACCCCGGCTACAAACCGGGGCTGAACACAAGTCATTAATATTCGTTTAGCAATTTTTTACCATTCGTTTTCGTCGCTTTCTGTCTCTCTTGGATGAGCGTTTTCATAAACCTCTTTAAGTTTTCCGGTAGTAAGATGCGTATAGACCTGAGTAGTTGAAAGCGACTGATGCCCAAGGAGCTCCTGAACGCTTCTTAAATCGGCACCATTGTTTAACATATGCGTTGCAAAGCTGTGCCGTAAAGTGTGGGGGCTGATAGCAGGGTCGAGTCCTGCCATTTTCAAGTACTTATCCATTTTACGCCTTACACTCCTGGTGCTAAGCCGCCGGCCGTGCTTGTTGACGAACAGAACCTTCGAATCAAAGTTGCTGTTGCTTTGTGCCCTTTTATTTCTAAACTCCATATAATACTGAATAACCTGCAAAGCAGATGAGCCTATTGGAGCAATTCTTTCCTTTTTGCCTTTGCCTCTGATGTGTACCACTTCCCCGAGGAAATCCACATCATCCATATTCAAAGCAACAAGCTCACTGACTCTTATTCCCGTGCTGTAAAGAGTCTCCATAATTGCCCTGTCTCTGGCACCGAGCCAGTTGTCCATAGGCGGCGTTTCGAGCAATCTTCTGACTTGCTCATATTCGAGGAACCGCGGCAGTTTCTTTTCCTGTCTGGGTGTTCTGACGGCCATAACCGGATTAGAGCTGATGTGATTTCTTTTCACGAGAAACTTGTAAAAGCTTCGCAGAGTAGCAAGTTTACGGGCAATTGTTGATTTTGAATATTGTTTTTCGTTCAGAACTGCCAGATACCCTCTTACAGTATTGACATCAGTGGAAATAAGTAACTGGTCAATCTTAGGGGCGGTGTGTGTGGCAACAGTTGCAGCCGAAGCAGTTTCTGCTGAAGTAATCGGTTCCAGTGAAGCCGGCTCAGAAGATGGATGACCGCTTTGAAAGGTACTCAACAGATACTCGGCAAACTGTTTGAGGTCGGCACCATAACATTTAGCGGTATGTTCAGAGAAACGTTTTTCATAACTTAAGTAATTCAGAAACTCCTGGATAATCGCACTATTTTCCATAATCTACCTACCTTTTAATCTTACTGGCTGCCCCGCGTTGGGTAAGCTGCCAAAAAAACCATCTGTTCATCACGGGGTCAAACAAATTCAATATATATTAATCGCTTTCGCTATCGATGTTAGTTGTCGAGAGCGACTGCACATTAGTACTTTCGTGTAAAAGTTCGTCGGCCTGAACAATAAGTGACTGCGTAAGCTTGAAACTGAGAACCGCTGCGTCAAACCAGTCAAAATTTGTGCACTTATCCTTTGCCTGCCCAACTAAAGTGTCGAGGAGTTTATCTTCACAGCCGCTGTCATAACGAAATATGAACTTCTCTGCGCCTTTATTTAAAACCAGTTGTCTCTTTGTTCTTTTCATTGATATCCGTGATTCAGAACACACTGAAAGTTCCTTTTTGCTTCAAGCAGATTTTAGCCCAGGCCAAAGAGCACAAAAATGCTCACACAAATGCCTATATCCTTTATCGGTCTATAATCAGCTGGCTAAAGTCGAATCTCAGATTTTCCCAGAAAATGCGGTAAAATCGACACTTCAAAGAATACCACAAGAGTTTTATCGGCCAACAAGTCCCCCATCTTTACAAAATTGAAGGCGGCATTAAGAAATTATGGCAAATTTTATACAAATTTATTTGCCAAGTCGGCACACAATGTGTTGCGACTTGTTTTTAATTTGCTTTGAAAAAGAGTACTCCATCTCTTTGTTCGGTGTCAATATCGCCCCGGTTTTGGAGATGACCGAGATATTTTAACGCCTCATTGCGGTGCAGGCTGAGGCCGGCACAAATATCCTTCAGTGAACAAGGCCTGCGTTTCAGCATTGATAAGAGGGTTTGTAGTTTTTGATGTTGTCCAAAATGTAGTTCTGATACTCCCTGGTCTTCATTTTCGATACCATCAGGGCGTTGTGAAAAATCGGTTACCACTTCAACTTCACAGCTTTGACCAAGCCGGGCGGCTATTTCCTGCATCCTTTCAGCATCCAATTTTTTTATGCCGGACTCGGCAGTCGGCCGCACAGCCGTATTGAGCTGGACCTTGTCCGGACGAATTTTCTCTACGGCATCTTTGATTTTCTCAACTGCATCGGCAGTGGTGTTGAGTCCCTCGACAAGAAATACCTCAAGCCATACCAGGCCTGTATAGTCTTTTCGAAATGCGCATAAGCCTGAAATCAGTCTTTCAATACTGATATCGCCGTGCGGACGATTTACCTTTTCAAACGTCTGCATGTCACCGGCATCCAGAGAAGGCAGCACTACATCGGCCTTTGCACAATCGGCCCGCACATCTTCTCTGTACAAAAGTGTTCCATTGGTCAGTATGGCCAGGGGAATATTAGTAATTTTCTTTATGCCGGCTATAAATTCACCAAGCCGAGAGTTGAGAGTCGGCTCACCGGAGCCGCTAACAGTGATAAAATCGGCTTTCATGCCCTGGGCTAATCTCTCCTTCAGTTCGTCCAAAACCGGTTTTACAGCGAGGTAGTCTCTTCGCTCGACGGTTTTTTCGGTTGTTCTGCCGAGCTGGCAATAAATACAGTCGAGGCTGCAGGTCTTGAAAGGGACGATATCAATACCAAGACTTCGCCCTAATCTTCGTGAAGGAACCGGCCCAAATAAATATTTTTCTTCTTCAGCCACTTTTTTAGCCTCGGACGATTTGGAATATTTCTCTGCACACTTTGAGCAAATCTTCGAGCCAGTCAAGAGGCATAATGCAGGCGGCGTCTGATTTGGCGTTTTTCGGTTTGGGATGTACTTCAATAAAAAGGCCGTTGGCTCCGGCAGCAACTGCAGCTTTTGCAAGCAATGGCGACATTTCCCTGCGTCCTGCGGTTGCATTTCCGAGACCTCCCGGCTGCTGGGTGCTGTGGGTGGCATCGAAAACGACCGGACACCCGAGCTCTTTCATAGTTTCGATAGCCGTCATATCATTGACCAGTCGATTGTATCCGAAAAAGGTTCCTCGCTCTGTGAGCATTATTTTTTCATTTCCACAGTTACGAATTTTCTCAACGACATTTTTCATTTCAGAAGGCGAGAGGAACTGGCCTTTTTTTACATTTACAGGTTTTGAGGTTTTTGCACAGGCACAAAGCAGGTCGGTCTGCCGGCAGAGAAAAGCCGGCACCTGAAGACAATCCACCGCCTCGCCGGCTCCTGCCGCCTGGTCCGGCTCGTGTACATCAGTCATAACAGGCAAATCAGTCTCACGGCGGACCTGCGCAAGAATTTTTAGTCCCTCCTGCAGACCTGGGCCGCGAAAACTGGAAATGCTGGAGCGATTTGCCTTGTCGAAACTGGCTTTAAAAATCATTCCGACACCTACCCTGCCGCCAATCTCAACAAGCCGATTTGCAATGTCCAGACAAAGCTCTCTGCTTTCAATAACACAAGGGCCGGCCATCACAAATAAAGGTGCGTCCAAACCAATTTCGACAGGCTTTGAAACAGAGGATAAACTGCTTTTTCCGCTCTTCTCGGCACCGCCGATTTTGAAATTTACTTTACTCATCTCTCACCTTATATAGCATATAGCGTATAGTTTTATCTGGTTATATGCTGTTGCTTTATTTCAATGCTCTTAGAATTCGGGTTCTTATTCCTGCCGGTCTGGCCCCTTCCGGCACGAGGTAATTGACCGCCTTTGGAATCACCTTAATCTGCACCGGCAAAGGCGGCCCGGGGTCGCCGTCGATTTCAGTCTCGACATCAGAGCTATCGGAAGTAACAGTTATGCTTTTACCCTGACGATAAATAACGTCGCGACTGTTGGCATGATGTTTGAGGATAGTCAACACAGACTGCTTTAACAATCGCACCTGAGATGCACATTTATAAACACAGACATCCAGCAGGCCATCAGACAAATCGGCATAGTGTAATATCTGAAGTCCCATTGCGTATCTTGAAATATTTCCGACAAAGACCAATCCCCTGTCGTTAAAAATTTCTTCCCCGTCCACCTCTACCTTCATCGGGTCAAATTTATAGTCCCAGAATGTTCTCCATATCGGCCAAAAATAATCAAGGTGACTTATATGTCCTCTTCGCTGTTCGCTAACGCTTTTCACGACCTTTCCGTCAAAACCAAACCCTGCTACAGAGGTAAAACATTTACCATTTATATTTCCGAGGTCGAGAAGCCGGGTGTAACCTGCTTGAAAGGTTTTTATCGTCGTTTGAATTTTTTCATCAAACCCCAATTCGTTTGCGAGCAGATTTTCCGTTCCGCTGGGCACAATTAGTAACGGTTTGTTACTTCCTTCCAGGCCATGTGCAACTTCTCTGACGGTTCCGTCGCCGCCGACAACCACAACGGCTGCGCAGTCATAATCAACTGCGGCTTCGGTGGCCAATTCGCAGGCATTGTCCAAAGAGGCGGTCATGCCAACCCTGACTTTGAAACCTTTTCTGAGAAGATATTGTTCAAACTGCCGTCCGGCCAATCTGCCGCTGCTCGCACCTGACCTGGGATTTACAATATAAGCGATATAACCGTCATCTGGTTCCATCAATGCTACTCCAAGCTTTTTTGGCGGAGTTTCTCAGCCATCAGGACTGCATAACCTTGTGGGATGTGTGGCAAATCCGCCAGTCCCAAACTTTTCTGCAAATCAATAATACTTTTGTCATCAGGCCCTTCAATCTCCACAAAACTACCCAGCAAAGGCAGATGGTCCAAAGCAACTACACAGTTACCCAGCTGCCAGATTCGTCGTTTTTTTTCAAATTCGAGCACTTTCTCATACCCAATCGCCAAAAGCAAGCTCCGGGTTGAATCGGCGTCTGCGAGCTCAATTTCAATTTCCTGTCTTTTCTTGAATTTATCTTTTTCTTTCGGTCCTTTATAAGTCAAAAAGATTTTTTCCTGCTTCTTTGTTATCTGCCGCCTCAGCCTAATGCATCTGTCGGTTTTTATCAAGTTTGCATCGGCATTATCAAAATAATAATCTTTCTGTAATTGCTCTTGTAAAAATTCAGCATCGAGCTGAGCCAGGCGCTCTTCTATTTCCTCGGTCGAATCAACCTTTAATTTTGCTTCGATTTCG
The DNA here is from genome assembly GCA_964467205.1 of uncultured Pirellulales bacterium. GTDB lineage: Bacteria > Planctomycetota > Phycisphaerae > Sedimentisphaerales > Anaerobacaceae > CAYXPG01. The sequence goes on from CAYXPG010000108.1 coordinate 6,445, forward strand.
ACTGTCATCAACAAATCATCGGGTACGGCTAAATAACAATATTGACCAATCGTGATTTAACAACGATAATTTTTTTTGGTTTTTTTCCTGCGATAGCGGCAATGACTTTTTCACAGGCCATCGCCTTTTGCTT